>CAZYDC010000354.1:0-5755 GCA_964646065.1 uncultured Planctomycetaceae bacterium
TGCAGGCCGCCGCGAGCGCGCGACAAGGCGTCTTCCTCGGGCGTCAGTTCCTCGGGCGCCAGCCTCCGCTTGTGCTTGTAGAGGTGGTAAAGGTCCTTGCGGCAGAGGTAGCGGACCGCAGCCCGGAAGGCGGCGCCCAGCAGCGGCAACTCGTCGCGGGTGCGGAGGGAAAGCTGGTAGTCGATCAGGTACGGCCGGCCGCCCGGGCCGACCAGAATGTTGGACCGCTTGTTGGCGTCGCCGTAGGCTACCCCGCGCGCGTGCAGGGCGTCGAAAATCTCGCGCACGCCGTCGAAGAACCGCGCCGGCGGACGCTCGTAGTGGTCCAGCGGCAGGCCGTCGATGTACTCGATGGCGAACCCGTACTCGCTGACCCGCCCGCCCCATTGCGGCACGCCGCGAATGCCCGCAAGGCGGGCGTAGACCGCCTCCTCGTGATCGCAATTCCACCGGCCCAGCCAGCCCAGCGGCAGGCCGCAAAACGGCTGCTCCCGGCCGAACTTGACCACCAGCTTGGGCAGGACAGTGGGGGGATTATCACAAGGGAGATTCGGTTTGCCATCAACAGATGCTAATCCGCAAGCGGACAACGAAGAAAACAGTTCCAACTCGTACAAACAGGTCGCCGCGAAGAAATCGTGTTTGAAGACCATCGCGAGTCGATACGAATGGCCGGAAATCTCCAACCGTTCCGGCGGCGGTTGTCGAAGGGCGAACATCTGCCTGTTGCTGGAACGATTAATCTTTTCTTCCTCTACGCACTTCGCGTTCTCTGCACTGAAAATCCGGACAGGTTAGTCGCTGAGGTCGCAGAGAAACTGAGAACAGCAAAGACAAGATAACGGCAGGATGAGACCCTTTATCTATTTGCATTATAATTCTTTGCTGTTCTCAGTTTCTCTGCGACCTCAGCGGCTAAAACTGCATTTTCCTGGTTTAGGGTGTCCCTTGGACGGACATGAGTGACATCGGTGGATCTTATTTCGCAATCGCTTGCCGGATGTCCGCGGCGAACTCACGGGCGGCCTGTTCGACGGCCTTTTTCCAGTCCATGCCCGCGTATTTGTTGTCGGCGTAGGCGAAGATGACCGACCGGCTGGCGTTGACGAGTGCGCCGGTGCCGTCCGGCTTGAAGGCCGCGGCGCAGTCGGCCGCCGTCGCGCCCTGGGCGCCGTAACCGGGAACCAGGAACAGTTGCCGCGGCATCATCGCGCGGAGCTTGCGGGCCTCGTCGGGGTATGTCGCGCCGACCACGGCCCCGACGCAACTGTAACCGCCCTCGCCCACCAGGCCTTCGCCCTCGCCGATGGCCGCCACCTGCTCGGCCAGGTGCTCGAAAAATTTCTTGCCGCTCGCGTCGGCGAAATCCTGGATCGTCTTTGCCGACGGGTTGGACGTCCGCACCAGCACGAACACGCCCTTGCCCTCCTCCGCGGCCACGTCCACGAACGGTTGCAGACCGTCGGCGCCGAAGTATCCGTTGACGGTGATCGCGTCGGCCAAGTGACCGGCCGTGCCGTACGGGCTGGCCAGACCGAGCAGGTGCCCCTGGGCGTACGCCAGGGCGGTCGAGCCGATGTCGTTCCGCTTCACGTCGCCGATCACCAGCAGGTCCAGGTCCTGCGCGGCGTCGATCAGCGTTTCATAAAGGTCCACGCCCACGCTGCCGTACCGCTCGAAGTACGCGCTTTGGATCTTCACCGCCGGCACGACGGGCGCGACGATCTCGAGCACGGCACGGCAGAACACGCCGATCGCCTCGGTCTGCTCGACCTCGCTCTCGGTGGGCTTGCGCAGTTCCTCGGGCAGTTTTTCCCACACCGGGTCCAGGCCCACGCAAACGGGCGAGCCCTTTTCCGCGATGGCGTCCAGCAACGTGTCGGCAAAATGGAGTTCCATGTAGCACCTTTCTTTTATGTGACCTGGCTATACTATAGGCAGCCAAAGGCGTAATTGGTAATCAGTAATCAGTAATTGGTAACGGCGAAGATCGCGTCTTCCCGGTTACGGATTACCGATTACCGGTTACGCTGTTTTGGAAAGGACTCGCTCATGACCAAATCGAAAACGGAAACCCCCGCCGACCTCCAGGCCCGCGTGGCCAAGATCACGGCGAAGCTTCGCAAGCGGTATCCCGACGCGCGGACGGCGTTGGATTTTTCCACCCCGCTGGAGATGCTGGTGGCCACGATCTTGTCGGCCCAGACGACCGACGCCGGGGTCAATCGGCTCACGCCCGCGCTGTTCAAGAAATATAAAACCGCCGCCGATTACGCCGGGGCCGAACCGGCGGAATTGGAGGCGATGATTCACGCGTCGGGGTTTTTCCGGCAGAAGGCCAAGAGCCTGATGGGCGTGGGCAAGATGCTCCTGGAGAAATTCGGCGGGCGCGTGCCGGAAACGATGGCCGAGCTGATGGAGCTTCCGGGCGTGGCGCGCAAGACCGCCAACGTGGTGATGGGCAGCGCGTTCGGCCAGGCCGAGGGCATCGCCGTAGACCGTCACGTCGCCCGAGTCGCCGGACGGTTGGGCCTGACAAAAAACGCCGACCCGATCAAGATCGAGCAGGACCTCATGGCCGTCGTGCCCCAAAAGAATTGGATCGAATTCTCTCACCTGCTGATCCTTCACGGCAGGCAAATCTGCAAGGCGCCCAAACCCAAGTGCGAGGGATGTCCGGTAAACGACCTTTGCCCGTCGGCGTTCAAGGTTTGAACGGCCATCACAAAGAGCACCAAGAACTCCAAGAGCACGAAGAACGGATTTGTATATGCGGACAAGATCAAAGGCTTTTCTTGGTGCTCTTGGTGCCCTTGGTGCTCTCCGTGATATGTCTTTTGCGGGGGTGTACTGCTACACTTTGGGAATATGACGCAACTGATTTCCATCGCGATTGAAACCTCCTGCCGTCATGGCGGGGTGGCGCTGGGCATTGGCGAGCGGTTGGCGGACAAGATCGACTTCGACGCCGGGGCCCGCCACGCCACGCACCTGGTGGTCCGACTGCGCGAATTGCTGGGCCGGCACGGCCTGCGGGCCACGGACGTGAATGAGGTGTACGTATCGGCTGGGCCGGGGAGCTTCACCGGTGTGCGAGTGGGAGTCACCGTCGCGCGAACGCTGGCGCAGGCGGTGGCGGGCGTGCGGTGCGTCTCGGTGCCCAGCGTGCAGGCTGTGGCCCAGAACGCCGCGACCCTCCCTTGGCAGCACCTGGGCGTGATCCTCGACGCCAAGGATGAACTGGTTTACGCGCAACTGTTCGGCAGGGCGGCCTCCTCAGATATGGGTGGCGGCCATCCCTGGCCGCCACCTCCGGTCCCCGCCAGCGAGCCGGCGGTGCTGCCGTTGGCGGAGTTCCTGGCCGCGGCGCCCAAGCCGCTTTTGCTGACGGGCGAGGGGTTGATGTATCAAAAGAACGGTGAAAAAGGGGACAGGCACCGATTTCAAACGACGAAATCGGAGCCAGTCCCCTTTTTCACCGTGGCCGATCCGTCGATTTATTACCCCACCGCCGAGGGCGTCTGGACGGTCGGCCGCCGCCTGGCCGGCGAAGGCGCGTTCACCGAATACCACCGCCTGCTGCCGATCTACGCCCGCCGAAGCGAGGCCGAACGGCTGTGGGAATTGCGGCACGGAAAGTAGGGCGTGCAACTTTGGCCCCAAGAAGAAAGGTAATCGTCGACATGAACGCTGAATTAGGCCCAACTCGTCTGCTGAACGTCCGAGATAAGCCTGATTTGCTTGGACGCGTGATGCGTGCGCTTCAGGGTAACGCACACATCTCGCTTGAAGGGAATTTGAAGCGTTGTGTGTTCGGCCCGGAATTGCGGACCCCGTCATCGGAGACGGACCTTCTGAAACGTTCGACCGAATGGCCGAAACTCGATTTTGTTGTCCTGCCCCTTGAGGAAGGTTCGGTCGATCCGATCCTGAAGCAGATTCTTCAAGCCGGGTTTCACGACATCATCCACATCCAAATTGAGAAGGATGGGCGGATTCAGTTTGGCGCCTACGATAATTTTCATCCCGAATGTGTCGTTATTGGCGATATGGTCTTGCCCGAGGATGTGTTGCAGGAATTGGTTGCCAAACACACCCTCCGGAGCTTCGGCCCGGTCAGGAAAACCGAGGGGCACACGAATTGAAAATGGTGGCGGCACGGAGACTAGGTCCGATGTGGGGGTGTCATGCCTGGCGGTGCCTCAATCCCCCGCGTGCAAAGGCCCTTCCGCCTTCGCGAAGACGCTACGGCGTGACAAGCCGGGCCAAAGTTGCACGCCCTACCGCACGCCCCGGATTTTTCCTTGAATTCACGGTCCGATTTGCTAGGCTTTAGGTTGGAAAGAGAGTTCCAAAGGACGCCCAGGCGGCGTCCTTTGTCGGTTCTACGCGCCTCGGCGATTTTTGCTACCTGAGCGATTGAAAGCTCGTGAAAAAGGTTATGGCGGAAAAAAATCAAAACGGTATCGACAGCGGCTATCAACTGCCCTTTGAGAAGCCCATCGCCCACCTGGCCCGGCAGATCGCCGAGCTGGAGTTGCCGCAGATCGAGGCGGGTCGGGACTTTTCCCAGAACGTCCGCGAGCTGCGGGCGCAGTACGTGGCCCTGCTCAAGAAGACCTACAGCACCCTGACGCCGTGGGAAACGGTGCAGGTCGCGCGACACCCCAACCGCCCGCTGGCGTGCGACTACATCGAGCGGATCGTCAAGAATTTCACCGAGCTGCACGGCGACCGCTATTTCGCCGACGACCGGGCGATCCGCTGCGGCCTGGGGCGGATCGGGGCCGAGAAGGTCATGCTGATCGCCCAGCAGAAGGGGCGCGACACCAAGGAAAAGATCGCCTGCAATTTCGGCTGCGCGCATCCGGAAGGCTATCGCAAGGCCCTGCGGACGATGAAGCTGGCGGAAAAGTTCAAGGTCCCCGTGGTGACGCTGATCGACACGCAGGGCGCGTATCCGGGCATCGGTTCGGAGGAGCGCGGAGTGGCCGAGGCGATCGCCCGCAACCTGATGGAGATGAGCCGCCTGCGGACGCCCATCGTGTGCGTGGTGATCGGCGAGGGCGGCTCGGGCGGCGCGCTGGGGCTGGGCGTGGGCGACCGCGTGGGAATGCTGGAATTCGCGTATTACTCCGTGATCTCGCCCGAAGGGTGCGCCAGCATTTTGTGGCGCACCGGCGAGAAGGCGGCCGAGGCGGCCGAGGCGCTCAAGCTCACCGCCAGGCACCTCAAGGCGCTGGACGTGATTGACGACATTATTCCCGAGCCCCTGGGCGGGGCGCACCGCAACCCGGCCGAGACGGCGGTGAACCTGGAGCGGCACATTGTGCGAACGCTGCGGGAACTCAAGCGAATCGACCTGGACCAGCTCGTGGCCCATCGCTACGACCGCTGGCGGCGGATGGGCAAGGTGACGCACCTCCAGTTGCAGGCGCAAACCAAACCGTGATGCATCCCCATGGCGTTGTGGAATCGAAATGAACAGTCTTGTTACTCGCGTAAAATCCGAAACTCGAAGAACGAAACTCGAAACAAGCACCAAATTCAAATGCTCAAAAACAGCAAACGAAGACCCGAACACCTTGCGATTTCTGAGGATTCAGGTCGGGAGGATTTTCGCTGTTTTGAATTTGCCGTTTCGGGCTTTGAGTTTGTTTCGGATTTCGTGCTTCGGGATTCGAGTTTTGGCAAGAGCCAGAGCCGGATGCAATCTCGCCGGCTTGAGACAATGCAGTAGCCATCGCAGGACCTT
>CAZYDC010000355.1:0-5748 GCA_964646065.1 uncultured Planctomycetaceae bacterium
CCCCGGCGCTGACACTGGCGAACTGGTGAAGGAATACCAACAGACGCTTTACGATCTTGGCCGCGACGGGACCGGGCCGTCCGAGGTGGTCAGCGCCTCCGAGGCCGTGCAGGAGTCCGTCGCCAGGGCGGACAGGATCGCCGCCGGGACCGAGCCGCCGGGGTTGATGACCGGCTTCGACGGCATCGACAACGCCCTTGGCGGTTTCCAGCCGGGCGACCTGATTGTTCTGGGCGCGGGCACGTCGGTGGGAAAGTCCGCGTTGGCCGCAACTATGTCCGTGAGAGTCGCACATGCCGGGGGCCCCGTGTTGTTTGTTTCCGCCGAGATGTCGAGAGGGTCCGTTGCGAACAGGCTCCTGGCAATCGTTTCGGGCGTGAGCGGCAGCCGCCTGCGCACCGGCAACCTCGACGAATACTATTCTGGTGCTCGTGACGACGCGCAGAGGATCATCGACGCGTGGAAATTCAAGATTCTTGACCGGCCCGCGACCGTGGCGCAGATCGCCGTCACCGCCCGTCTGCTGGCGGCGCGATGGCAGACCCCGCCGTCGCTGATCGTCGTCGATTACTTGCAGTTGATGATCCCCACCGGCGGCGACAACAAGGCGCAGCAAATCAGCGGAATCGCCTGGGGCCTCAAATGTCTGGCGATGGAGCTTGGGTGCCCGATCTTGCTGCTGAGCCAATTGAATCGCGCCGGTTTGAACCAGGCGAGTGACGAGCGCCCGCCCAGCTTGTACGACTTGAAAGAGAGCGGCGACATCGAGAATCACAGCAACGTCGTGCTTCTCCTGCACCGTCCCAGCCGCGCCGCCCCCGACACCGGCGGGTCCGTCCCGATTTGGTGCAGGGTCGCCAAGGCGAGAGACGGTCGGGTTACGCCGTGGCCCGCGACGGCGAACAACCCGCCGGTCCCCGGCTCGATCACGCTGCGGTTCAGGCCGGAGTTGACGCGCTTTGAGTAATGAGAAATTTGCCGCCCGCCTGTGTGCGGACGGCGTTCACGAACCCGCCCGAAACAGGGCAGAAGGAAATTGAGATGACCACGCTGAGCGAACTTGCGAAACAAACTGAGTCGAAGCGACACGAGGCTTTCATTGTCGCCGTCTGGAAAGGCGAACCGGCGGACGAGCTTCTGCGGCTGGCCCGCGAGGCTGGGCTGGCCCTCGAACAAGCCGACCGAATTCTTGCGCGGATTGCGAATGCCCAGCGGCTTGTCCCGCGTCTGGATGATCTTCCGCGTCTCCGTCTGTCCCTGGAGGTTGCTCTTGGGCATTCGATGAAAGTGTCCGGCAAAAACAACGCGATGATTTTGGAATTGCAGAACGCCAACAACGTCGGTGCGATGGCCGCTCGCGCGGCTCAACTCGAACTTAACGACGCCGAAAGTGTCACGCGGGAATTCCACGCACTGATGTCCGACGGACTCCTGCCGGAAACCGTGGCCCCGGTCGAAATCCGCCAGCAGATCGCTCGCCAGAAGGCGGGCGAGGTCGTCCAGCGGCGCGAGGCCGCGCTTACCAACGCAAACAACATCCTTCGCGATGTCTCCCGGCGTCTCGAATCGCTGGTGGCCCGCCGCGCCGACGCGCTGCTGCATATCCCGGATCGCGAAGCCTTGGCGCGCGAGATCGAAACGGCGAAGTGTGAACTGGCCGACGCCCAGAGCGCCGTCGAAGATGCGGCCACGGCGGTCGCCGACGCGCGCGCAAAAGTTCCCGCGTGACGAACGTGTAATCAGGTGCGCGGGCTTGTAGCTCCGCACCTGTTCTCGGGCTGTGCGGTGCGATCCACTCCGTCCAGCCCGACCTTTGCGGCGGGTGTGTGTTCTCTCCGCACACTCCCAACGTGGTGGGCGCGGCATTTCATGGTGCCGCGCCCACCGATATGGGGTCCGACAAGTGAATGCGAGCACGAAAAAAACAAAACCGGAGCCGCAGGAAAAAACGCGACTGAGCGATCTCCAGAACGCCAACAACGACGGCAAGGGCTTTTTCTGCCGTCGGTGTGGGTGCCGACAGTTCTTCGTCGTCTACACCCGCCCGGCCCAGGGCGCTATCCGCCGCGTCCGTGAATGCCGCAGTTGCGGCCAGCGGATTCAGACCACCGAACGCACTTGAAAGGCCGCGCCGAACGCGATTTGTACACCGGTGTAACGATTTTCGGCCTCAGGTCGCTTGATCCTTGACCCCCATGAGCATTTCATTGAAAACGCAGTAAATACGAGCCGTAGGCTCCTATTTGCGGCCTTGCCGCCGCTGAGAAAAATTGAATATCACCCAAAGGAACGGCTCAGGCCGCAAAGGAAAGAACATGAGTTTCAGGAATTGCACCACCATCGGCGGCGTTGCCCTTACCGAGCGCGTTCTGGAGGCCGCTGGCTGCATCGGCAGCGGGATGAGTCCCGACGTTCTGGCGCTGGACCGCGACTACGGTGAGCAGGTCGTCAACGCCGCGATGAAGCTGTCCAGGTCTGGCATTGGCCCCAAGGCGATCATGCGTCTGGCCGCGCGGATGGAAGGCATCGAGCTTCCGATGAGCGAGAGCGGCAACGACTGGATTCGCGCCGCGTTCTCGACCATGAGTTTGCCGACGATCTTGTCGAACCTGATGAACCGCCTCTTGCTGGATGGCTACAAGTACGTCGAGATGTCCTACCAGCGAATCGCGAAGCTCGGCCCGGTCAACGATTTCAAACCTCAGTACCGGATGCGCCTGACCGAGGGTTTCAAGTTCCTCCCGCTCGGTCCCGACGGCCAAATCCAGCATGGCTCCCTCGGCGAGCAGAAGTACACGATTCAGGCGGACACCAGGGCGTTGATGTTCACGCTCACCCGTCAGGCGATCATCAATGACGACCAAGCGGCCTTCGCCGATCTGCCCCGGCACTTCCTCACCGGCGCGGGCGAGGCCATCAACGAGCTTTTATGGCTGATTTTCCTGGCCAACCTGGACAGCAACGGCAATCCGTTTTTCTCGACGGCGAACAAGAACTATACCAGCGGCGCGACCACGAACCTGTCCTTCGACGCGCTGACCTCCGCCTACGCCGCGTTCCTGGCGCAGACCAAGCCCAACGGTCGGCCCTTGGGCATCCGGCCCAAGATTCTGTTGGTGCCGACGAACCTGGAGACGCTGGCCAAGCAGTTGGTGCAGAGCATGTACCTCATGCCCTCTCTGGTTGCCGCCATCGGCAGCAATACCGGCGTCCCCCAGGACAATATTTTCCGCGACCAATTCGAGGTCGTTTCCTCCGCGTACCTCAATAACGCGTCGTTCACGAACAACAGCGCGACGGCCTGGTATCTGCTGGCCGATCCGAACGTCCTGCACACCATCGAGGCCGCGTTCCTGAATGGCCAGCAAATGCCGACCGTCGAATCCGCCACGCTGGACCACGACAGGCTGGGCGTCCAGTTCCGTTCCTGGCTGGACTTCGGCGTGGCGATGGGCGAACCCCGTGCCGCCCAGATGGTCAAGGGCATCGCCTAAGCGTTCTGACCGAATAGGAGCCGATCATGGCCACACGCGCATTGCGAATGGTTGCAAGTATGGACAGCGTGGCCATCGGCTCCTTGGGCGGCTCCCAGCCGGTCAGGGCGTTGGTCAGGTACACGCCGACGCGCTGCTTGCCGGTCAGGGGCACCTGGAGGTCGGCCAGGCGCAGACCAAGCTGCAAGTGGCTGACCACGTAGGGCGCGGGCAGAATCTCAAAACCAAAGACGCGCTGTTGCACAGCAGTCTTGAGATCGTGGCTGACCAGGGCGTCGCCGCCCTTGTCACGGAGCGTGGCGGCGATCTGGTCCAGCACGCCCACCAGGAACGCCCCGGTGCCGCAGCAGGGGTCCAGCACGTACACGTTGGGGTCGGCCAGGCCGTCCTCGACGTGTAATTCCTCGCGGAGCACCCGGTCCACGCGCTTCACCATGTACTCGACGATTTCCGGCGGGGTGTACCACACGCCAAGCTGTTTGCGCAGGTCGGGGTCGTAGGCTTCCAGGAACGGCTCGTAAAAATACTGGACAGCATGGTGCTGCTGGAAATTCTCGAAGAACGAGGCGCGGTCCACACGGTTGAGGACTGCCGTTGCCCAGTTGAGCACCTCGGAAAGGTTCAGAGCGTCCAGTTGGCCGGGATCGGCGGCCTGGTAAAACAGCTTCCGCAGCACGGGCACTCGAAGGTACGAAGCCGCCTCATGCCAGTTGAACAGTGATTTATCGGTCGGCGGGTGTTCCTTGGCCCACAGCACCCATGCGGAAAAAACACCGTAGAAAAGCGTTTGGATCAGCGTCGATTCAAAGAAGTGCTCGCCCCGCTCGCCCTTGAAGCTCATGCCCAGCGAGTCTTCCAGGGCCTTCCGCAGGCTGGCCAGGGCGGGCAGGTTGCTGCCCTTGATGCGGGCGAGGGCATCGCGGCCATAGCTGGCCAGGAACCAGGCCAGGTCTTTGGGGTCCGACAGCGGCGCGTTGTGCTGCATGGCCCGCAGCAGGTATCCGGCGAACCGCTCGCCATGCAGATCGGCGGCGGCGCGGGGATGGACGGCGGCGGACCAGAATTCTTGCTCGCCTGGGGCCAGTCGATACGACTCCAGGGGGACCGGTTTGCCGGATGGATCGCGGGCGACCAGCGTGAAGTCTCGGTAGTTCGTCACCAGCACAACGCCGTACTTCTTGCAGTATCGGGCAACCTGTTCGCTGGCGGCGATGTCGGCAACGTCGGCGGCGGTGGACTTGGCCTCGATGACTCCGCGCGACGGGTTCTGTCCCTGCATCGGGTTGGGGTCGCTCTTCTTCAATTGGTCAATCGTGAACATGCCGCCGTCTGGAATTCCAGCGCCCCGGTTGGCCAGGTTGATAACGCACCGGACCTTGGGCTTTATGGTCTTGCCGACCTCGTTGAGCAATCGTTCCAGGCAACCGTAGTATGAAGTCTCTGGGACCGCCGCCCCCGTCGAGCGGATGTCCCGCAGGTCCCGGAGATAGGTTTCAAGCGGGTTCATGCCGGTATTGTACCCGATACCTCGGCAGAGGGCAAGTTGCTGATTGGCCGGATCGTCGCAATTCCCGTGCCAAGTGCAAGGGAACGTGTGCCGGTTGAACTCCTGACCTCCTGGGATATCACCATGTGGTCATTGGTTCAAGATTCTTGTTGAAAATGGCCGAAATTTCGATATTGTGAAAAAAATCTTTTGGGCGGCTTCCGGGTAGGAAACCGGGTAGGAAAGATTCTCAAATTGGTGAGACAGACGGATCGAATCGAATTGTTTTGAAAATGAGGACGACCCTATAAAACAAGGGTTTGCCACACAATTTTCGTTACACGCTTGACTTGTGAAATACCACCAGGCATACTTTGGGACCAGGGGGTCGAAGGTTCAAATCCTTTCGCCCCGAGTTGACTGGAGAGAAGGCCGTTTGACGAGAATGTCAAACGGCTTTCTCATTTCCAAGCAAAGAGTTGCGTCACTCAGAGTGCGGTTCAAAGCTATCTCTCCGAGGATGTCCCGTTTCGCGTCCATCTTTGAACCGAGCCAAACGTCCGCCGCCTGCTGGCTCCAGTTGAACAGGGCCAAAGCCGTCTCTCCCCGGCCGCTGTCCATTTCGCCGCACGATTGAAGGGCGGTTTCCGTTTCACCCAACTGACCCTTGATTTCGACGCCCTTGTTCTGGAATGTCACCTCGTCGATGTTGCTGGACAAATAAGCCGTCAGCAACCGATCCTGCATGTTGGCCAGTTCCGTGCGGCG
>CAZYDC010000356.1:0-5739 GCA_964646065.1 uncultured Planctomycetaceae bacterium
TCGTGCTCCAGCGCGAGGACCTGCCGCCGGTCTGGGTGACTCAAATCCGCTGCGGGCTGGGCAACGAAAAGAAAACGCCCACGCCGCTGGGCGCCTGGCGGGTCGGAATGGACTCCGGCGGGACCGTCGTGGCCGGCGGAAAACTCATCCACCCGCCCTGGACCCCCACCGACAGCAGCGCCATGGTCGGCGACGGGCCGGTCCTCTACGGCAAGCCCGGATACGCCCTGGGAGAAAAGGGCCTGTGGATCGGTCTGGTCGGGATCGACGACCGGACGCGAGGCAAACTGCATTACGGCATTCATAGCACCTCCGAGCCCGACAGCATCGGAAAAGAACAGTCATTAGGTTGCATCCGCCTTGCCGATGAGGATATTGAACTGGTCTACTCGCTGCTGTATGAAGTACACAGCACCGTGCAGATCAAGCCGTAAGAACGTAGCATGGGCATCTTGCCCATGAGTATCACGGCCATCTTGGCCGTGTCTTCGCCGTTGCTGTTGCTGTTTCTGCCAAAGACGAAACAGAAGAAAAAAACAGAACATGGGCAAGATGCCCATGTGACTCATGGCCAAGATGTCCATGCTACACACAAGACTGGGATGTCGAGCCGCCGACAACGTTGCGGTCTAGAATAGTAAGAGGTCAAGTATGACGCGCACAAAGATGCATGCCGCTGCGATGGCCGCATGGGTGTTGCTTGCGCTGGTTGGTTCGCCGCTTGTCCTGGCCCAGGAGGCCGACCCCATCGCCATGCGGACCGGCCTGTCGGATCAACTTTTTAACGGAGACCTGAGCAAGGCCCAGGAATCCGCCGCCATCCGGCAACTTACCGCCCTGGCCCGCAAGACGATCTTCTCCCCCAAGGTCTGCGAGGGCGACCCCATCGCCTTTTATTACACCGTTCGCCCGGGCGACACGCTGGCCGGAATCAGCCGCCGCCTCGGCCTGAACCTGCCCACCGACGTGATCGAGCAAATCAACGGCGACTGCGACACGCTCTCGCCAGGCCGAACGCTCAAACTGCTTCGAGGCCCGTTCCACGCGATCATCAGCAAGAGCAAGTTCTCCCTGTACGTGTATCTGCAAACCCCGGACGGGCAGAAGGTTTTCGTCCGCCGCGCCAAGGTGGCCGTGGGCAAAGACGACCGCACTCCGCCGGGCCTTTTCCGCGTCTCGGGCAAGGCCAAGCACGTCACCTGGACCCCGCCGCCCAGCATGGCCAAGAAATATAACAAGCCCGTCCCCTGGGGCCACAAAGGCTACCCGCTGGGCAAGGACGGATACTTCATGTCGCTGCGAGGCATCGAGCCTTCCACCAGCGGAGTCAGGGGCTACGGCATCCACGGCACCAACGCCCAGTGGAGCATCGGCAAGGCCGCCTCGCACGGATGCATCCGAGTCGGCGACGCGGACATCGGACCGGTGTGGACCGTCATGACCGAAGGCGCCAGCACCGTGCAGATCGTGCCGTAGCGTGGCGCGGGCATCTTGGCTCGTAGTGACGCCGTAAGGCGTTTCTTACACTTCTTATGCCCTCACGGGCACACTACAAGCTATCGCCCGCTTCACGATCGGCGCGATGATCTCGGCCATCCGCAACATTCCCAGGTCCGTCGGATGCACGCCGTCGACGCAGGCCTCGCCGTCGTGGCCGAGCAGGTTCTTTCCATCGACGTAATACAATCCGCGCCAACCCTCGGCGAGCAATCGATCATGCAGGTCGTGCAGGTAGACGTTCTTGCCCTTGATATCTCGATAAACCTTGTCCACATACTCGCCGTAGATGAAGTACACCTGTTCGACCAGCACAACCGGGCTATCCGGCCGGAGGTGCCGCAGCCGCCGCACGAACGGCTCAACGCGCTGAATGTCCTTGGGCATCACGTTGCCAAGGCAATCCACCACGTACACGGCCGCCTCGACCTCGGCAACGACGTCCGCCATTTCGATCTCGGCCTGGCCGCAACCGCTGAAGCCCAGGTTGACCGTCTGACAGTCAAGCCGTCGCCCGACGATCGACGTGTACGCCATCCCCGGCCTCGACGCGCACCCGCCCTGCGTGATGCTCGTGCCGTAATACACCACCGGCAAAAGGGGACTGGCTCCGCCGGCCGTTTGGCGGTGCCTGTCCCCTTTTGCCTCCTGGGGATTGGCTCCGACTTCGGAAAAGGGGACATTTAACTTTTCCGTTCGGTTATGTTGAATTTGATTGGACTCATTGGCTCCCGTGTGCCTATTAGCGTCGGGCGGGGCGGAATGCGGAAAAAGTAGAATGTCCCCTTTTCCGAACGCGCACCCGCCCGGCACGCCGATTTCCAGCGACTCCAGCGCGTTATACAGCGGCAGGTACAGCCGAAAGGTTTTCATCCCGGCGGCCAGGCCCTCGACGAGTTGCACGGTGTTGGCCCGCTGCTCAGGCCTGCCCACCCCGACCCATCGCCAGCCCTTGGCTGCATCCTTTATATACAGGTCCAGCCCGCTGACACCCGCCGGCGCCATGTGGCTCATGGCTAGTTGCTCGGCCCCAACCGTGCCCAAGTCGGCCAGTTTCCACCGCGCGGAAATCGCCGTCGCGTCGGTCTCGAACCGCACCGACATCCCGGCCGACTGGTGCGACAAATGCCACACGCCCTCCGAGACCTTTCCCTTGGCCCGCGCGGGCAGTCGGCAGTACGGACCGTCCGTGTCCGCGAACCCCTTGCCCTCTATCGGCAGCGTCCGGCCGTCGTGCCAGACCGTCTGACCGGCCGCATCCCTGTTGACCATGTTCGGATCGAAGTCCTTCACGTCCTTAGCCATGATTGCTCCTTTGGATGCAAACGGTCCACGTCGAAACACCCAATGTAATGATCCCCGAAAAATTCGCAACCACGAATTAGTTCTTGATCCGGCCCGTCGAATAGGTACAATGCTCAAGAGATGATCGTGGTTCGTGTCATCCTGGTAACATTCATCGCCTGTGGGCTGTTGTATTGCGCGTCGGTCCTGGCCGACGACTCCGACAACACCGCCAGCAATACCGCCGATAATTCCGCTGACAACTCTGCCGCCAACACGGCAGATAACTCCGCAAGTAATGCGGCCGACAACACCGCCATCACCACCACCGACAACAGTCCGGCCAAGACCCCGACCTCAGAGCCGACCGCCGCCACCGGGCCCAGCCAGGCGGATCGCCTCACTGCTTTTTTCATTGACGAGTACGGAAACCTCTTTCGCAGTCCGGACTGGGTGTCCCGCGCCATGGGCATCTTGTGCATCGCCCGGATCGACGATCCCCGCGTCAGCGACCTGCTGATGGGCCTGGCCAGGAAAGACAGGGAACCGCTGGTCCGCATCTTCGCATGGGAAGCCCTGCACGCTCGCCAGGACACGCTGGACAAGAAGCTCCACGACCAGTGGGTTAAGATCGGCCTGGAACTGGGCCAAAAAGGTTATTTCCGCGGCGACCTGCGGACGGGCTATCTGGGCCTGCTGGGCGCGGAAGGCCCAACCCCGGCCAACAAAAAATTATTCTCCGACCTTTTCCAAACCACCAACTCGCAGAAGCGTGAAGACATCCGCACGCTTCTGGCCATGGGCGACCTGCTCAAGCTGTGGCAAAGTCAGGACCTGATCCAGGGCCTGATCGGCGCCATGAAAAAACTGGATGACGCCTACCGGGCCGAGTTGATCCTGCACCAGGTGAACGGGGAGATCCCGCTGGCCGCAACGCTCCGGGATAAAGGCTCAACCGTCATGTGGACCGAAACCCAGCAAAAATGGGCGGACTGGTCCAAGGCCACCACCTTTACCGAAATGGCCGCCGGCGCCGGGCCGCCGTACAAGGGCCTTTCCCAATACTTGCCCCGCGGGGAGAAGATCGATCCGACGGATAAAAAGTGGAAGAAGGACATGGAAATGAATCCCTTCCGCCTGCAACAATTGGACGTCGGCTTTGCGGTGGACGCCACCGGTTCAATGGGGCAGATTGTCAGTTGGGTCCAGAGCGACGTGATCAAGATGATGCGGGCGTTCGAGCTTCTGAGTCACGAGCCCCGGATCGGCGTGACCTTCTACCGCGATCATGGCGACGCGTTCCTGACCAAGACCTTTCCCCTGACCGACAACGTCAAGGGCCTGACCGCCGCCATGAAGGGCATCACGGCCAAGGGCGGCGGCGACATTCCGGAGGCCGTCTACGAGGGGCTCGTGGCGCTGCTCAACCAGCAGTGGTCCGGCGGCAAAAAGGCGCGAAAGGTGATTATGATCGTCGGGGATGCGCCCCCGCACGCGGAGACGCTCAAGGACATCGACAAACTGGTCAAAGAGTACGCGCCCAAGGGCTTCCTGTTCTACGCCGCCAAGATAAAAACCACCTACAGCTCCACCACGACGCTGCCCGATTACGACCCGATGCTCACCACCTTCGACGACATCGCCAAGAAGGGCGGCGGGCGGGCCGTGTGGGTCGATTTCACGCAGGAGACGCAGATCAACGCCGGGTCATGCGAAACCGCCCAGCCGCGAGAAGGGATCTCGCCGGAGCAGCAGATATTCCGCGAGGTGCTCGCGGCCGCCATGGAACAGGATTACCACGACCGTCTCGATACGTGGCTGTCCGTGCTGCTGCAATACGTCGACGAACCGGTCCAGGAAACCCGCGTCCCCTTTGGGGTAAAACCCCCTCCGGGGTCAGGAAATACGCACACGCCGCCCGTGCCCAAGCCCGTCGATGACCCGCAGAAACAGTAGCGCCACCCGAATGGGGGCCTCCTTGAGCGTCGAAAGCAACGCCCGCATGTTGATCGTCCCAGCCGCGATGCCCGGAAGGGTCATGCACGCGCTGACCGGCACCGACGAGCAACTGATCCAGAAGGGCCGGATCGACTCGCACCATCGAATCCCTCCTGGGCACGAGGGCGTCGAGATCGACCTGTGGGTCATCCGCAGCCGCCTTGTCGGGCAGGTGGACGACGACCCCGCCCCGCGCAAGATCACGCGCGGAACCGTTGTCATGCCGCATCCGCTGATGTGCGGCAAGACGTGGTTCCTCGGGGCTGGGGAAAAACTCGCCGACCTCGGGTTCGACGTGGTGCTGCCGGACCTCCGCGCCCACGGCAAAAGCGGCGGGCATTACATCACCTGGGGCGCGAAGGAAAAACGCGACGTGCTGGCCGTAATGGACCGCCTGGTGAGTGACCGCGCGGTGTGCGGCCGCATTTACGCCGTCGGATCGTCGATGGGCGCGGCGGTGGCCGTGCAGTACGCGGCCATCGAGCCTCGCTGCCTGGGCGTGATGGCGATTGCGCCGCCCAAGAGCGGCCGCGAGATCTGCCGGCGAATCCTGCTGCTCAACAGCCCGCGCGATTTCGAGGCGGCGCTGGCGGCGGCGTGCAAGCTGGCCGACTTCGACATCGACGACGCCTCGGCCGAAACGGCGGCGGCGCAGCTCCAGTGCCCCCTGCTCCTGATTCACGGGTTGTGGGATTTCATCGTCCCCTACCAGCACAGTCAGGCGATTTACCGGGCGGCCCGTTCGCCCAAAAAGCTTCAGCCGCAATTCCTCCACGGACACGCGCCGGAATTCGCCCGCGAAGCTTGGCTGGTCAAACAGTTCCAGGAATTGGTCAAGCTCGGTAACTCTTGAGTAGCCTATTATCGGCCAGGGTAGCCAATTCGGATTTGGGTGCGCTGGGTGGCATGCAACGCCGTAAATTTTGAGCGGGGTGGGCGTGAAATAAGTCGTTAGGACTC
>CAZYDC010000357.1:0-5734 GCA_964646065.1 uncultured Planctomycetaceae bacterium
GGGCGCAGGAGGAGGAACGACCTCGTCGAGGATATCCTCCATCTCCAGCGGGTTCTCTTCCTCGCTCCCCTGCCCCAGGTGCAGGCCCTTGATGGACAGCATGTCCTTGATCTCCTTCAGCGAGGTCTCGCCGAAGTTCTTGTAGCCCAGCAGCTCGGTTTCGGAGGTCCTGACCAGGTCGCCCAGCGAGCGAACGTTCATCTTCTTGAGGCAATTCCGCGCCCGCACCGACAGCTCGAAATCGGTCACGGGGATGTCCAGCACGGCATTTCTCTTGGCGACCCGCTTGGCCTGGTCCTCGTCATAGAACATGACCTTGGAGGCCTCGGCGTCCCGGATGAAAAGCCTTGCCCGCGGATGATTGGGCATGCTCACCAGCACGCGGCGAAGGCAGGAGATCGCGTGATCGTATCGCCCCATGTCCTCGTAGAGCACCGCCAGGTTGAGCAGCGCGTTGGCGAACACCGGCGGATGATTCAGGCAATGGCGGTAGAGTTCCATGGCCTGCTCTTCCTCGCCGTGAAGGTCCAGGTAATAGGCCAGGCGGAAGGTGGCCGCCCCGTGATTCGGGTCGGTCTGGCGGGCCTGCGCGTAGAACGCGGAGGCCTTGTCGTCATTCCCCGCAAGCTCCTCGATCAACCCCGCCAGGTAGCGGTAGTCGGCGGTAGCGGAATGTTTTTCCAACCGTGTCAGCCCCTTGCGGGCATTTTCGAGGTCGCCGGCCAGCGCCTTGACCTCGACGATTTGCACATCCACGGCCAGTGCGTCCCAACCGCGGTCCTTGGCGCGATCCAGGTCCTCCAGGGCCTTGTCATACTGGCGGAGGCACTTGTAGCACAAGGCCTGGAAGAACCGGCGCTCCTTATTGTCGGTGGCGTTGGCGAAAACTTCCAGCGCGCGGGGGAACCGGCAAAGCATGTAATTGGCGATGCCGATCTTGACGGCCGATCCGCCCTTGGGCTGGCCGTCGGCGGCCTCCAGGTTCTCCAGGATCGCGCGGAAACGCCGGGGCGCGTCCTTGACCTGATACAACTGGCCCAACAACTGTTTCTGGTCCTCGAAGGTCCAGGTTTCCCTGGCGACGATTTCGTCCAGGGCACCTTTTGCCGCCTGTTCCATTCGAATATCTCCTCAAGCATTGCTTTTGATTATAGTCTGGTCAACTCTGCCGATCACGATAGCCAACCTTCGGCAAAGCAAGTATTATAGCGTCTTGGCCGGCCACTGCAATCCCAACATGCAGGGGCGAGCGGCGGAGAAACCATGGCAGCCAAGACAGACAAACCGGTGCATTTGATTATCAACCCGCGAAGCGGCTACGGCAGCGAGCGGCAGGTGCTTTTCGATCTGCGCGTGGAACTGCGCGCGGCGGGGTACGACGTGGTGGAATACACCACGCGCTCGGCAGGCGACGCCACGAGGCGCGCGAAGGAAATCGCCCCGGAGGCCGGCGCCGTCCTGGTCTGGGGCGGCGACGGAACGGTCAACGAAGTGGCCAACGGCCTGTCCGGAACGGACGTGCCGATCGTCGCCTGCCCCGCCGGCACCGAGAACCTGCTGGCCAAGGAACTCCTCATACCCTCCAGCCCCCAGGGAATTGTCGAGGTGCTCAAGCACGGCATGCAAGTCCACTGCGACGTCGGGCGGATCAACAACCGCAATTTCCTGCTCATCATCGGCATCGGTTTCGACGGCGAAGTCGTCCGCCGGCTCAGCGCCATCCGCACCGGGCACATCTCGCATCTGAGCTACTTCTGGCCGATCTGGCGGACGCTCTGGGAGCACGACTTCCCCCGCCTCAAAGTCGTCGCCGACGGGCAGGAGATCTTCAACGATTTCGGCATGGCCTTCGTGGGCAACATCTCGCGCTACGCGGTCGGTCTGCGAATCTGCCGCGATGCCCGATACGACGACGGACTGCTGGACCTGGTGATCTTCTCCTGCCGCGAGCAAACCGCCCTCATGCTCCACGCCGCATGGACGCTGCTCCGCGTACATCCGCTCAAGGGCAACGTGATCTATCGGCAGTTCAAACACATGACCCTCGAGGCCGACCGCCCCGTGCCCACACAGGTCGACGGCGACCCCGGACCCTCCGCTCCGCTGGACATCCGCGTCACCGATCAAAAGATCGTCCTGCTGGTGCCACCCAAACGCGCGGCCTGGTCGTTCTGGCCGTTTACAGGAGCCTGATGAAATGACGCCACCCGTTTGCGAAATCGGCGGCCTGAAGGTCGGACGCGGCAAGCTTGTGCTGATCGCCGGCCCCTGCATGGCCGAGAGCCTCGACCTCTGCCGGACGGTCGCGCGCGCCATGAAGGAAATTTGCGCCCGCCTGGAAATCGGCTACGTGTTCAAGGCCAGCTTCGACAAGGCCAACCGCTCCAGCGCGGCGGGCTATCGCGGGCCCGGGCTCGCCAAGGGATTGCAATGGCTCTCGCAGGTGCGGTCCAAACTGGACCTGCCCGTGCTGACCGACGTGCATGAGGTCGCGCAGGTCGCGCCCGTGGCCAAGGCCGTGGACTGCCTGCAAATCCCCGCGTTCCTCTGCCGGCAGACCGACCTGCTGGTGGCCGCGGGCGAGTCCGGTAAACCGGTCAACATCAAGAAGGGCCAGTTCATGGCCCCCTTGGACATGAAGCAGGCCGTCGAGAAGGTCCGCTCCACCGGCAACCATAACGTGCTGCTGACGGAGCGTGGGACGTTCTTCGGTTACAACCGGCTGGTGACGGATTTCCGGTCGATTCCACAGATGCAGCCGTTCGCGCCGGTTGTGTTCGACGCGACGCATAGCGTGCAGGAACCGGGCGGCCTCGGCGGCAACGCCTCGGGCGGCCATCGCGAGTACGCCCCGCTGCTCGCCCGCGCCGCCGTCGCCGCCGGCGCCGACGCCCTGTTCATCGAAACCCACCCCGACCCCGACCACGCCAAGTCCGACGCCGCCAGCCAGATTCCGCTGTCGGAAATGGAACACGTTCTGGCGCAGTGCCTGGCGGTATTTGAGGCGTGCAGAAAGTAACCGGTAATCGGTAATCAGTAATCGGAAAGAGCGGACGGCGATGTTCCGAATTACTGATTACCCGTTACCGATTACTAAACTCTTCCCGCGCACCACTGGATACCTTGCGCGAGCACCTTCTGGAAGTTGGGGTTCGCCCAGGTTTGGTTGTCGTGTCCGGACTCGAAGTTCAGCACGCGCGACTGGCGATATTGCCTGGTCCAGGCGATGTGCCTCATGCTCTTGGGATGGTCCACCGACAGCAGGATTTCGCTGCCTTCGCCGGCGTCGGCCATGGTGTAGGTCTCGTCGATCATGTCCCAGTCGGCCACGCCCTTGAGGATCGGATGCTTCGGCGCGTCGACGTGTACGTGCAGGTTTTCGCCGATGTGGTAGCCGAACGACCGCTCGCCGATGCCGACCAGTTCGTTCCACAGCGGGCACTTCGGATAGGCCAGGATCGAGTGGTGCAGCACGAGGATGCCCTGCGAGGTGGCGCCGAGTTCCTCGATGGCGGTCTTGGGTTTGCCCGCCCACCACGGGTGGCCCTCATCGACCGGCCCGTCCATCAGCATGGCGTAAAACACCACCACGTCGTACGACTGGCGGACCTCCAGCGGCGTGGCGGCGAAATCGTCCATCGGCTGGACATACGCCTCCGCGCCGGGCAAGTCGCGGAACAGGCGGTAGAAGTTCGGCACGTCATACGAGTGTCCGCCGGTGACGACGGCGACTTTCACGAGCGAGTTCTTCTGTGGCATAGGTTTCTCCTTGTGACGAGCATGGTATCAGCTCTTGAAATCGGGTGCCATGCCCAAGTCCGCGCGGGCATGTCCGGAGTTCGCGGACGTACCCTGAATATGGTATTATGCCGCGATGTTCAAGTTTGAAATTCAAAGCGTTTGCGGCAAGGCCCGCGCGGGTGTGCTTCACACGCCGCACGGCGAAATCGCCACGCCGGTGTTCATGCCGGTGGGCACGGCCGGCAGCGTCAAGGGCGTGACGCCCGACCAGCTCCGCGCCGCGGGCGTGGGGATGGTGCTGGCCAACACGTATCACCTGCTGCTTCGCCCGGGGCCCGAAACGGTGGCGGCGCTGGGCGGCGTTCACGCCATGATGGGCTGGCAAGGCCCCATGCTCACCGACAGCGGCGGATACCAGGTGTTCTCGCTCGCGCACCGCCGCAAGATCGACGACGAGGGCGTGGTCTTCGCCTCGCACATCGACGGCTCGGCCGTCGAGCTCACGCCGCGCAAGGCCATCGAAATCCAGACGATGCTCGGGGCCGACGTCATCATGCAACTCGACGAATGCCCCCCCGCCGACGCGACCAAGGAAGACGTGGCCAATGCGGTGAGGCGAAGTGCGCTTTGGGCCAAGCGTTGCAAAGATGCCTGGCTGGATTGCGGATTGCGGATTGCGGATTGCGGATTGAAACAAGACGTGCCTCTTGCCGTTCAATCGTCAATCGTCAATCGTCAATCGTCAATCTCTTTGTTCGGCATTCAGCAAGGCGGCGTGTTTCTGGACCTTCGCGCGGAATCCGCCGCCCGGCTGACCGAACTCGACCTGCCCGGATACGCCATCGGCGGATTGAGCGTGGGCGAGGGCCATCCGGCGATGGTCGAGGTGCTGGCCGCCATCGACGATCAACTGCCCCGCGCCAAGCCCCGCTACCTGATGGGCGTCGGCGAACCACGCGACATCCTGGCCGCGGTAGCGGCAGGAGTCGATATGTTCGACTGCGTCCTGCCCACGCGCAACGGTAGAAACGCGCAGGCGTTCACCTGGCAAGGCCGCCTGCGACTGCGAAACCAGCGCCATGCCCGCGACCGCTCGCCGCTCGAAGAAACCTGCGACTGCTACACTTGCCGCAATTTTTCTCGCGGTACGCTACGGCACCTCTTCATGGCCAAGGAGATGCTCGGCCCAACGCTGCTGACCATCCACAACCTGCACTTTTTCGCGCGGTTCACGGCCGCCATCCGCCAGGCGATCCTTGAGGGCGACCTGCCCGCTCGAACCGCCGCGTGGCTGGATCAGATGTACCCGGCCGTAGAAGAAAGCGACGATTAAGGGTGCCATGCCCAAGTCTGCGCGGGCATGTCCGCCCTGCGCCCACATGCCCGCGCAGACTTGGGCATGGCACCCTTGAGCGGCCACCCTCGAGCACACCCTTGGCAATTGTCATTGACCCCCGGGCCAATCTGGCGCACAATGCCGCCCGCAATATCAGCGAAATATCGAACTATACTAATTACGCAGGAACCGTAAGGAAGAGATATGACAAAACGTACTCGTTACATAGCCCTGACCGTCATCTCGTTGGCGGTATTGGCCCCCTTGACCGTTGCCTCCGCGCAAACGACCAAGACAACCAAGGCGCCGGAAGCCGGCCCCTCTGCCAGCCCCGTTTCCCCCGACACCGGCGCGCCCGGCAAGACGGCCGACGCCACCAGCAAGGCTGCCACCAGCGGTCCCGAGCAGCCAGCGCCCAACACCAGCCCGTTCGGCGGCAACGGAATGATGATCTGGGGCCTGTTCGCCCTGATCATCGTGATGTTCTGGTGGTCCAGCCGCAGCAAGAAGAAACAAGAGCAGAAGCATCGCGACATGCTGTCGGCTCTCAAGAAGGGCGACAAGATCACCACCATCGGCGGCATCATCGGAACGGTGATCGAGGTCCGCGACGACGAAGTGGTCGTGAAGGTCGACGAGACCAACAACGTCCGCATG
>CAZYDC010000358.1:0-5716 GCA_964646065.1 uncultured Planctomycetaceae bacterium
GGGTTTCAAGGTCCAGGGGGTCGGTGATGATGACCTTGAGCTTTCCGCCGTCGCGCGCCAGGGGCACGATCAGGTGCTTGCGGATGAGTTCCTCGGGGATCAGCATCTCGGTGGGCACCACCACGCGGTTGTCCAGGTCGATGTACTCCATGTCGTACTGCGTGGCCAGGGCCTTGGTGACGGCCTCTTCGTCGGCCAGCGCCAGGGCCACCAGCGCCTCGCCGATCCGCAGGTTGTGCTCCTTGCCGTGCTCGAGGGCTTCCTTCACGCCGGCGGGAGTCACTACGCCCCATTCGCTGAGGATCTCGCCCAAACGTTGTCGCTGTTTTCGTGCCATAGCTAAATTTCTCGCCTGCCATCAAGGGGTGCCGATGGAACACGGGTTGCCAGTCGCGCAGCGCGACACTTCGTGGAGCAAACAAGCCGTCCGAGATTCCATGCCTCTGTGCGGAGACTTATATAAGGTATGAATGAGGGCGTTTCAATACAGTCCGGCACAGGCAAAATCTCTCGGGCCCGATTGACCAAGTATAACACAGATCACAACCGCCAAACGCATGAATCCATTCTACCTGCGGGTCTTGCGAATGGTCAAGGGATGTTTGTTCCTCGCAAAAAAAATGGCGACACAGAGACGCAGAGATACAGAGAAAGAGAAACGAAGGAAGGCAATTGAGAATTTTCGATTCCGGCTTTATGTTTTGGTTCTCTTTTGCTCTCTGTCTCTCTGCGTCTCTGAGTCGCATCTTTTCGCGGAAGAACTCGACGGTCAGGCCGTGTACGTTCCCGAGGTCGCCGTTCCACCTTCGCCGGTCCAGTTGGTGTGGAAGAACTGTCCGCGAGGTTTGTCCACTCGCTCGTAGGTGTGCGCGCCGAAGTAGTCGCGCTGGGCCTGGAGCAGGTTGGCCGGGAGCCACTCGCTGCGGTATCCGTCGTAATAGGCCAGGGCGGAACTGAACGCGGGCACCGGCACTCCGTCGGCGACGGCCGTCGCCACGGTTCGCCGCCACCCCGCGGACGCGCCCTGGACGGCCTTCGTGAAATACGGTGCCAGCAACAGGTTCACCAGTCCGCCGCCGTGTGCGTCGAAGGCCTCCTTGATGCGTCCCAGGAAGCGGCTGCGGATGATGCATCCGCCTCGCCACATCATCGCCACTCCGCCGTAGTTCAAATCCCAATGGTTTTCTGCCGCCGCGGCGCGCATGAGTTGGAAACCCTGCGCGTACGAACAAATCTTGCTGGCATACAAGGCGTCGCGAACGTTGTTGAGGAAGGGTTCCAGTAGCACGGGCGTCTCGCCCGTGAGTACCAGGGCCGTCCCGGCCCTGTCTTTGTCGTTTCTTTGCTGTTGTTGCCCTTGGTCTTCCACGGGCGGGACGCCCGTGGGACTCATGGGCAAGATGCCCATGCTACTATGCGACCCCGGCAGCACCTTGGCGGCCGCGACGCGTTCCTCTTTCGCCGCGGACAGGCAGCGCGCGAGCACGGCCTCGGCGATCAGCGTCACGGGCACGCCCAGGTCGCAGGCGCTGATGACCGTCCATTTGCCGGTGCCTTTCTGCCCGGCTGCGTCGAGGATCACGTCCACCATGGGCCTTCCGGTCTGGTCGTCCACCTTGGCCAGGATCTCGGAGGTGATCTGGATCAGGTAGCTATCCAGATCGCCCTGGTTCCACTCGGCGAACGCGCGGCTCATTTGGGCCGGCGCCATGCCGATGGACCGCATCAGCGAATAGGCCTCGCAGATGAGTTGCATGTCGCCGTACTCAATGCCGTTGTGGACCATCTTGACGTAATGCCCCGCGCCGCCCTGTCCGACCCATTCGCAGCAGGGGGCGCCGTCGACCTTGGCGGCGATGGCCTGGAAAATGGGTTTCACGTGCTCCCAGGCCGCCGGCGATCCGCCGGGCATGATGCTCGGGCCGTTCCGCGCGCCCTCCTCGCCGCCCGAAACGCCCGTGCCCACGTACAGCAGGCCCTTGCTTTCGACGTATTTCATGCGCCGGGCCGTGTCGCCGAAATTGCTGTTGCCGCCGTCGATGATGATGTCGCCCTTTTCCAGCACCGGCAGCAGGTGCTCGATGAACTCGTCCACCGGAGCGCCCGCCTTGACCATCAGCATCACGCGGCGGGGACGCTTCAGCGACTCCGCCAACTCCGCCAGGCTGTGCGCGGGAACCACTCGCGTGCCCTGGGCGGGGCCGGCGAGGAACTCGTCCACCTTGGACACCGTCCGGTTGAAAACGGCCACGGTAAAACCGTGATCGTTCATGTTCAGCACGAGGTTCTGGCCCATCACCGCCAGGCCGATCAATCCGATGTCCGCTGTCGCCTTGGGCATTTTGTCGTCTCCTTGAAAGTTCTTTCGTCAGGTGCCGTTAACATCATAGGGGTGCAGTCCGCTGATTCAAGGGGGGTGACGAATGTCGAATGACGAATACAGACTCAGAGCGGAAACAGCCGGCGCGGATTCGACGTTTGTCTCGATAATCCGATAAAGGCCAAACGGTGAGACCTCACCTGGGTTCGAGCTTGCTGTTTGGCGTCTTAAGTGTTGCAAAGAGAACTTTCCTTCCGCGACAAGACCTTCGTCAATATTTCCTGTTCGCACTTCCTCTTGGTCATTGACGACTCTGACGGTGCAAGCCTACTATAGGTGAACGCTAGAAAAAGGAATCGATATGGCGAAAAAAGGCAATCACGTCATCCTGTGCGTCCACCTGACCGACCGCATCAACGAGGCCGTGAAGGTCCAGAAGGCCTTCACCACGTATGGCGGGTACATCAAGACCCGCCTGGGCCTGCACGAGACTCCGGCCGGCGGGTCGGAGGTCGGGTCCAAGAACGGCTTGATCGTGCTGGAGATGGTCGGGCCCGAATCCAAGGCGACGGAGTTGGCCGCCTCGCTGAACAAAATCACCGGCGTGGAAGTGCAGTCGCTGACCTTCACGCACGGGAAATGACGATCACGTCCGTTTGAATTGTTTGAGCAGGTCCTTGAGCGAGAGCTTGAGCGTGGTGGGCCTGCCGTGGGGGCAGGCGGAGCATTTGTCCTGGTCGTTGCGGCGGGCGAGCAGGGCCTGGATCTCGGCCGGGTTCAGCGGGTCGCCCGCCTTGACGGCGGCCTTGCAGGCCATGGTTTCCAGCAGGCTTTCCAGCACGGACTCGCCGTCGGCGGCGCTGCCCTGGGCGAGCCGGTCGAGGATCTCGCGCACGACTTGCGGCGCGTCGATGCCTCGCCGCGTCAGTAAGCCGGGCACCGCCTGGATCGCCACCGTCTGCGGGCCAAACGCCGCCAGGTCGAAACCCAGCTTGGACAGCAGCTCGGCGTTTTCCTCCAGGCTGGCGGCCTCTGCCGGCGTCACCGAGAGCGTCTGCGGAATCAACAGCCGCTGGCATTCGACGGGGCCTTCTGTCAGCCGGCGCTTCAACTCATTATAAATGATCCGCTCGTGCAGCGCGTGCTGGTCGATGATCTCCAGCCCGTCCTCGCAAAAAGTCACGATGTACGAGTTGTGAAATTGAACCGCTGTGGGCAGAACGTCCGAAAGCACCGCCCCATGTTCGGACTCGGCAGCGACTGTCAGCGTCTCTTCCGCTTGCGGCTTAGCATCTGTTTCTTCTTGGGGGGGCAGCGGCGAGAATCCCGTTCGCGAGTCGCGGTCTTGAGGCCCGCGATCGAACCCGTGTGACGGCGCAGGTTCGCCGAATTGGAACCGGGGCTGAGGCGAGGGCGCGGACTTGAAGAAGTCCGCCATCGCCTGGCGAAGCGATTGCTGCCGATTCGGGTCGGTCGCGAGTTTGTCCGCCGCGGAATCCAAGGAGGCGGAAGCTGCGTCATCCGTCGCCGCACCGACCGCATTGCCTTGGGCGGCGGCTGGCGAAAGCGTAACCCTGGGGCTGAGGTTGGCGCGATTGAGCGTCTCGCGCAGGGCGGCCAACAACTCGCCATGCACCGCCTGGCCGTCGCGGAACCGCACCTCGATCTTGGTCGGGTGTACGTTCACGTCCACCTCGGCCGGATCGACCTGAAGGAACACGACGGCCACCGGGAAACGGTTGGGGTCGGCCAGTCCGCGATAGGCCTCCCGCAGCGCGTGGCCGAGCAACCGGTCGCGAATGTATCGCCCGTTGAGGAAAAAATACTGCCAACTGCCCGAGCCCCGCGAGGCCGCCGGTTTGGCCGCCAGCCCGGCCACGCTGACGCCGCGCCCGTGGCGATTGACGATGGGCAGCAAGGCGTCGGCCAGCTCGCGGCCGAAAATGTCCGCCGCCCGCTGCATGGTGGAACCGGCGGCGGGGAAGTTTTGCACGACCTTTCCGTTGTGCGTCAGCGAAAACGCCACCTGCGGATGCGGCAAGGCCAGGCGGGTCATCTGCTCGGTGATGTGGCCGAGTTCCGTGGCCGCGGTCTTGAGGAATTTTCGCCGCCCCGGCGTGTTGAAGAACAGGTCGCGAATGGTCACGGTCGTCCCCGCCGCCGCCGCGCAAGGAACCACCGGCCCGACCTCCTCGCCGCTGGCCTCGATCTGGTATCCGCCGGGAGCTTCGCTATTCCTTTTTTCTTCTTTCACAACCGAGGGCATTTCATCCGCATCTGTGCTGTCATCCTTTTCATCAGGAGATGTCAGTTTGCCCGAGTATTCCACACTTGAAGGTCCTACTGCGCCGACCGGCAAGCTGACATTCCGTCCAGCTTGCTTGTCGGCGTCGTTGGGCTCACCGCTTGTCGCAGGAGTTCGCCGCCCGGTCCGAATCTGCGCGTGCGAGACCGCCGCGATCGACGCCAGCGCCTCGCCTCGGAAGCCCATCGTGTGAATCGCGAAGAGGTCGTCGTCGTCGGAGATTTTGCTCGTGGCGTGCGGCAGGAACGCCATGGCCAGGTCCTCGGCGGACATGCCGCTACCGTTGTCGGTCACGGCGATCAGGCGTTTTCCGCCGTCCTCGACAACGACGTCGATCCGTGTGGATCCGGCGTCCAGCGCGTTTTCCACCAGTTCCTTGACCAGGCTCGCCGGCCGCTCGATGACCTCTCCGGCGGCGATCTTGTTCACCAGGACCGCGGGCAGTATGTGAATCTTGGGCACGGCCTTGATTCTAAGTGCGGCGGGCCAGGATTCAAAGATCAATCGCGACAATAAGGGTGGCATGGCGATCTAAGCAGGCACTAGGCACTTGGCAATAGGCACCAGGCAAACGACAAGAGGCGGGAACGCGGTGTTCTTGCCGTTTCTTACCCTAGTGCCTATTGCCTGGTGCCTATTGCCTTCTTTGCAGTCATTGCGTTTCCAACCGGCGACGATAGAATCCGGGGCATCGAAAGGATGTGACTGCCATGCCGCGAACGAAGTCCGTCAAAGTCGTGTTCTGGAGCAAGGCCGGCCAGTCCCGGCGAGACGCCCGCCTGCGCCAGGCGGTCGTGAAGCCTGCCGGCATGGCGTTTGAACCGGACGGTCGATTTTACGCGGGCACCCTGGCCGCGCCGCAAGAGGGAACGCTGGCGCTTTCGATTTTCTCGCCGCGCCCGATTCGCCTGTGGATCGGCGGGGCCGTCGTGCTGGACGAGGGGTTGTTTCGGACCTGGTTTGAACGTTCCGTGACGGCGGCGATTGTGTTTCCCTGCGCGAAGGGCGAGGTCGATTTCCTGGTCGAGGTCGGACCCAGGTCGCTTTGGCACGAGGGAATGGACCGCGACTGACCGTCGCGGAATCGCGAT
>CAZYDC010000359.1:0-5704 GCA_964646065.1 uncultured Planctomycetaceae bacterium
ATACGGCGACCACCGAGATCTACACTCTTTCCCTACACGACGCTCTGCCGATCTCTGCACGAGCGTCTTGCCCCTGAGCGTGTAGGTCAGGCTGCCGTCGGTGAAGGCCTCGCCGCCCGGCAGCGTCAGGGTCAGCACGTGCAGCAGGTCCAGCATGATCGGCAGCTTGACCAGCTTGGCCTGCGTGATCCACATTTGCCCCGTCGCCTGCTGCGGCGGCTGGCTGCCGGGCTTGAAAGAATATTGCACCCGCCCCGAGAGCTTGCCGGCCATGGAAGTTTTCTTGGCCCCCACGTCCAGACCGGCGTTGATCAGGTCGCCCAGGTCCACGCCCTCGACGTCCAGGCGCAGGCCGTACTCGAGCGGGTCGGTCAACCTGATTTGCGCGATCCCGGCGACGATGCCGCCGTACGCTTTGCCGGCGAAATCCTTGATCTGGACGACCTCGCTGGCGGCGGCCTTGGTGATTTGTCCGTGCAGTTCGGTGGCGATCCTGGGGCCGACCTGGAGCTTGTCCAGATCGAATTTAGCCTGCATTTCAAGCCCTTCGGGCGTTCGCGAACCCGTGCCGGATACTTTTCCCGTGAGTTTCTTGTCGTCCTGCCCGAGGTTCAGGACCATGTCTTTGAACCCGATGGTTCCGTTGACCGACCAGGTCGAGTCGCGCGCGGGTTGTGCAGCGGGGCGGCTATCCGCTTCTTCTGCGGGGCGGCCATCCCTGGCCGCCGCGTCCGGGGGTGGCGGCCAGGAATGGCCGCCACCCACCAATGATGAGGCCGGGGCGCTGGCGGGCCCGGTGACGGCCGGGGCCGACGCCGCCGCGCGGTCGGTGCGGGTGATCTCCAGATTGGAAAACGAAACGTCCAACATTCCGCCGGGCTTGAGCTGCCCGCGAAACGTCTCCAGTTCCCCCGGCATCGCGGCCAAAAGCGCCTTGTCCAAGGGCAGGTTCTTGGCCTCGACGGAAGTAAGTTTGATTTTGTCCGTTTTCTGGTCGCTGACGATTTTTCCGCTGATGCCGGCGCGGGTGTCGCCCCAGGCCGCCGTCATCTTCGGAATTTCCACCACTCCGGGCGTTGCGACCGCCGTTCCGTTGACGCCCCGGAACGTGTACGGGAATTCGTCGAACGTGATCCGCATGTCGTGCGGCGTGACGGCGGCGCGGTACGTGAACTCGCCCGTCTGGGCGTTCTGGCCGAGGTGAAGTTCCAGCCCGGCCGCGCCGGCCGGCGAAAGCCGCTTCCAGATGCGGGCGACCTGAGGCGGCAGAGCCCGGCAGAGATCCTGGTCCAGCGGCAGCCAGGGCGAACTGATATTCAGGTCGATTCCGAGTTGGCGCCCGCCCAGATCGATCTGCCCGCCGCCCTGCCCTCCGGGCTGCGGGACAATGCTGACCTGGGCCGCGCCGTGGCGACCGGTGAAGTCGTGGATCATCACGCTTTGGGGCGTGACGGTGAACGTGCCCTTGGCGTGCTCCAGGCGATACGGGCACTGCTGTGGCGTGACGGCGACATCCTCCAGCACGGCTTGGACGGTGTAGTCCACCCGCCCGCCGGGCGGGTTCTTGACGACGGCCGTGATGCGGCTGGCCGAACCTTCCGGATGCATCCAGTCCATCCACTTGGACCCCTCGCGCCCCAGCGCGTGCGAGAGCTTGTCGTCCAGAGGCATGTCCTGGGCCACCACCGTAATTTCCGCGGTGTACTTGTCCTTGTTGTTGAAATTCCGAACCGCCCCGTTGACGGTGCATCGCATGGGGCCTTGCCGGGCGCTGGTCGGCTCGATGATGACATCGTTGTCCTTGACCCGCACCACGCCCTTGATCCCCTCCACCGGATAGGGGAAATGCGCGTACGTCATGGAGGCGTGCCCGTCGGCCGTGATCGTCATGTCAATGTGGGGCCAGGGCGAATCCTGGTCTCGCCACAGCCGGGCCGACAGGTCCGCCGTCCCGCCCGGCGAAAGAAGATTCCAGACAAACTGCGACGGCTTGGGCAGCGCCTCCGCCACCTCGTGGTCCAGGGCCACCTGCCCCGCCGTCACGCGCAAGTCGTACAGCGGCTGGTCCGTGTTCAGTTGCACCTGGCCGGAAATCGCGATGGTCCCCTGGCCGTGCCGGGCCGTGACGTCCGCAAACTCGATCTTCTTGGTGTCGAAGCGGATCGTCCCTTCCGTGTGCTCCAGGGCATACGGGAATTGCGGCAGGAAGACCGACATGCCCTGCGGCTGGGCCTGCCCGGAAAAGTTCAACTGGCCCTTGGCGTCTCTCTCGAACACCAGGCGCAGGTCCGTCTTGCCTTCGAGCCGGCAGGACTTCTCGAACGATTGCAGCAGGTCCGCCATAGGCCCCTCCAACTGATCGTGATGGGGAACCTTCAGCCCATGCGCCTGCAACTCGATGTGAAACGGGCTGGTGGTCTCGTATCCGGAGTACTCCCCGGTCAGCTCGAATCCGCTCTCGCCCGCCTGGCGGATTCGCCCCTGCAATTGCCGGATCGTCACGCCCGAAGGCTTGATCTGAAACTTTCCGCTGACATGATCCAGCCCCAACCCGCCTTGCCAGGCCGGCAACGTCATCGAAGCGTCCACCAGATCCAGGACCCACGTTTCGACCGCCCCGGCCTCCTGCTTGCCCTCGAAATTGATCGAGCCGCGAATGTTGTAGAGCTTCAGCCAGGCGCTGTACTTGTGGGGCAGCGCGAAGAATGTGTCCTTGATCGGCAGCGAACCCTTGTCCTCCGTCTTGCCCGTGCGAAAGTTGTACGACCGCGATCCCTGGATGGCTTGCTGTCCGTCGCTGCGCTGCTCTTCAAACGTGATCAGGCAGGACTCGGCGCTCTCGGACTTCATCGACATGTCGGAATGCACTTCCTCCACCTCACGAAGGTCGCCGTCCACCTCGACCAGGCGGAACGTGCAGTTGCGGAACAGGCACAGGGGCAAAATGGGCGGTTCGCCGCTGGGCGTGGTCGAGCGGCCGACCAGGTCCGCCAACTGCTGGATGTTCACTTCCTCCGTCTGCATGTTTCGTTCCAGCGTGACGACGGGGCTGAGGCAGACAAGCTCCGTCGGCTCGATCTTGCCGCGAAGCAGGCTCCAGGGGCGATGCCTCAGGGTCACGCTGGCGGCCGTGAGGAACGGGTCGGGCGAGTTGCCCTTGGGCAGGTACATCGTGACCTTGCCCAGTTCGATGCCCTCAAAGAAGCGAAAGTGAGCCCGGTGAATCTTGACCCGCCCGCCCGTGAGCGACTGGAGGTATCGCTCGGCCTGAACGCGGACGGCGTCGTCGTTGGTCATCGACCAGTACGAGTAGACCAGAAACATGACCATCGCAAGAAACGCCACGCCCAGCCCCCGGCGGCGAGGCGAGACATACCGCCAGAATCGCCGACGACGAAAAGGATATCGCTCCCACAATGCCCGGAGGTAACGAATCATTAATACGATTATAACCCCGACCGGCGGGGGAATACGAACAGGAAATGAGTCCGTTTCCAGCGCCGCCGTTCGTAGTGTCGCCGTGAGGCGATTCTTGAAGAAGCCCCTTACGGGGCCACTACGAGCGAAGACGCAAATCCTCCGCCCGCGCCTCGATCGCAGCCGTCAACTCCGCCGCGGTCAATCCCGCTTTCCATCGCGCGATCGCGCCCGCTCGCTGCGGGCCGCCCAGGAGATAGTGCGCCACCAGGCCCATTCGCCACAAGCCCGGTTCGTCGATTTCGGCCGGCGGCTGACCCGCCAGGTCCGCCATTGTCGCCAGCGTCTGCCGGACCTGCGACTCCACGAGCGGGTAATCCAGCGCCGCCGCCTTCATCACGGCCGGGCCGTTGACCAGAAAAACATCCAACCGCTTTCGACCGGCGCCCGGCTGAACAAGGATGAATCGGAACTGCTCCAGCGGGGCCACGAAGCGATAGCGCGGGGAGTTGAACTCCTCCAACCGTTCCAGCCGCGCCTTGAGTACGCCGGCCTTCTCAAATTGCAGTTTCGCCGCCGCCTCCTTCATTCGCGACTGGAGTTCCTGGGCGAACGAGGCCCGCTCGCCGGCGGCGAAGGAGACGGCCCGGCCGACGATCTCTCGATATTCCTCCAGCGAGATCGTGCCGTTGCAAGGCCCGACGCACCGCCCCATTTGCAGGTACGCACAAGGCTGGCCGTGAGGCGCCGAGCGAAGACATTGGTAATCGCGGCAGAGATCGAAGGCGTCCTCGACGGCCTGGATAAATTTGTCGGCCCCCTGCCCGCTCTCGAAAGGCCCCAGGTAGAGGCCGCCCGGCGGCGACATTCCCTCAGGTGGCATTCCCTCTTTTATGGGTGGCGGCCATCCCTGGCTGCCACCTTCAGACGCGGCGGCCAGGGATGGCCGCCGCGCATTACTTCCCGGGGCGCCTCGCGCGGACACCTCGCGCGTGCGAACAAAATGCGGAAATTTCTCCAGCGCGTCCACGTGGACCATCCACGGCGGTTTGTAGGCCAGCATTTCCGTGTAGGTCCGCGGCCAGATCGCCCGCGCCAGTTCGAGGTAATTCAGGTCGGTCTCGAAATGGCCGGGGGAAAGTTTCCAGAGGATTTTTCGGGTGATTTCGCGAAGGTCGGCCGACTTGCGGCGGACGGCCTCGACCGGTTCGCTCAGGCGGGTGCGAAGGCGGGCCCGCAAATCGGCCGCCGTCAGCAACAGAATCGGCTGATCGTTCGCCGCCGCCAGCGCCAGCACGCCCCGCTTGGCCGGTATCGCCGAAAGCTGCGCGTCGTCCAGCCCCGGCGCGACCTCCAGCGATGCGTCAAACATGCTCAGCCAATTGGTCATAGCCTGGATACCGTGAGACCGAAGACCGGATACCGTGGGACCGGATTCCGCAAACCGTAAAACCGCGCCTCTTCGCCGTTACGGTATCCAGTCTTCCGGTATCCGGTTCTTTATACCCACATGCCGGTGATGGATCCCTCAAACACCAGCGTTCCGTTCACATAGCCCTGCGTGGCGCCAATGCACCGCCGCGAGCGAAGTTCGATCAGTTTGCCGACCATGATGAGGCGATCGCCCGGCTGAACCATCCCGCGAAATTTTACGTCCGTGACACCGCCAAAGCCCATGAACCCCTTGTTGGGAGTCTGGCTCATGACGTAATAGCTCACCAGTTGGGCCGCCGTCTCGATCATCAGCACGCCCGGAAAGATCGGCCGCCCCGGAATATGGCAGCGGACCCAGAACTCGTCCGCCTTCACGTCCCGATAGCCCGCGATGACCATGGCCTCGGTGTCCATGTGGAGGATCCCGTCGAGCAACTCGAATTCATAGCGGTGCGGATTCACCTGGTAAATGCCCGCGTGATCCACGAGCACCTTGGAGGGGTCCAGCTTGCTGATGTCAAATAGAGGTTCCGGAGGCATAGTTTTTCCTGGTTACGAATTCGGATGCAGGCCACAAAACGAACTGGGCGATAAATTATCAATCCCCGCCTCCGTGGTCAAGCGCGGAACAAATGTGACGAGGGCGTCTCGCCCTCGTGTGTCGCGGGCATCCTGCCCGCGTCTTGCTGTTGTTGCTTTTGCTGTTGCTCTAAGAGAGAAGCAGTAGTAGAAGGAAACAGAAGAAGAAACGGCAAGAGACGCGGGCGAGACGCCCACGGCACACGAGGGCAAGATGCCCTCGCCACACGCGGGCGAGACGCCCGCGACACATGAGGTCAAAAATGAAATCCAT
>CAZYDC010000360.1:0-5690 GCA_964646065.1 uncultured Planctomycetaceae bacterium
TATCTGTTATGTGGCATGACCTTCGATTTTCCACCACTTAAATTGGAGGAGAACCGTATTTAAGAACGAGTTAGAAGAAGAAACAGCGGGACGGAGATGAATGATTACTTCAATCTTTTCCGGTTGTTCTTGGTGCTCTTGGTGTCCTTGGCGATCTTGGTGGTTTCCGTTTCGACCGACCGCAGAACGTAATCCATGATGGCATTGGCCAGCGCCTCGGCCGCCAGGCCCGCGGTGTGGCACCGGTCGGCGGGCAGGCCGCCCAGGGCCGTGGCAATCGTGTCTTGCGTGATGAGCGAGGCCTCGTCCAGGTGCATGCCCTTGGCCAGCTCGGTGACCATCGAGGCGGACGCGACGGCCGGTTCGCATCCGGCCGCCTGCTGGGCGATTTGGGCGATGGCGTCGTCGCGCACGCGAATCCGGATGACCACGTATTCGTGGTCCCCCTGCCCGGCCTTGCCGACCCCGTCGGGCGCCGCCAAAACGCCCGCGTTGCGCGGATGGTTGAAATGGTCGATCACGATATCGCTGTATTCCGGATTCATCGTTCTTACCTTAGCGGATTGGATCGTCAAGTAAAGCGCGAAGGGCGAGGGGAGTGGAGGGAGGGGCGAAACTGGGTGCCATGCCCAAGTCCGCGCGGGCATGTCTTGCACGGGGCAACATGCCCGCGCGGACTTGGGCATGGCACCCCGGTCCATCGTATATTCATTTCCCCTGGCCCTCATTGTTTCGGCGCATCCCCGTGGCGGCCGCGATAATAGTCCCGACGGCCGAAACGGCGGATCGAACCGATTGTTCCACGACGCCCGGAAAATATCCCAGCACCAGCGACCGGGCCAGCAGGGAACCTTTCTCCCGCAGCCGCAGCGCCAGCACGGCCGCCAGGAACATCAGCGCCGCCCACATCGCGAAGGTCAGGCGAAGGTCCACCCCCGGGTGGGACTTTTGCAGCGCCGTCACCAGGTAGCCGCCCAGGACCGGCATCGGGGCCGCGAAGACCATAATCAGCACGCTATAGGTCGCAAACTGGATCGACCGGCCTTGCGGCTGGGTGAGCTTGTACATGCCCGTCGTGACCGCCACCCCGAAGGCCGCGCCCCCGCAACCGGCCATGAAATTGCCGAAGGGCAGCAGCCACAGTGCCGCATGGACCGCGTGAGGCGGAATGAAGATCCAGACGGCCGCGGTGGGCGCCATCAGGCACAGGCCGACGATCAGCACCGGGCGGCAGCCGAAGCGGTCCACCAGGCGGCCCCAGAGTCCGGAGCTGACCAGCATCGCCATCGTGGCCACCGAGTTGAGCAGGCCAAGCTGGAAGTAGCTCAGTCCCACGTCGCGCAGCGAATAGGCGGGGTTGAAAGGTCCGGCCACGGAGCCCATGGCCACCACCAGGTGAACCAGGGCCAGCCGCATCAGCGGACGGTTGGCCAGCGTCTGGCGCACCTGGGACCAGAAAGGCCTCTCCAGGTGTGCGCCCGGCAGCGGGCAAGCCGGTTGCGGAAGGTTCAACGCCGCCGCGCCCAGCCCGAAGACGCACCCGAAGAAAAACAGCGACGCGAACGCGAAAAGCCCCTGCCGCGAGATGACGTCCAGGAATCGCCCTTCGGCGATGGCGAATATGGAGCCGATGATTCCGCCGAACATCATGCTGTAGCCGAAGAACCGCCCGCGCCGATTTTCGGGGATCAACTCGCCGACCCAACTGGCCCGCGCGTTGCCGGCCATCTGGCCGCCCAGGGCCGCCAGCGAGATCACGCCCGTCAGCATCATCAGCCGCCCGGTCACGCCGATCGAACCGCCCAGCAGCGGGATCGACGCGATCAACAGCCAGCATACCGGGGTCACGAAGGAGAACGTCACCGTCATCTTCTTGCGGCCCACCCCGCGCTCGGTGAGGTAGGCGCAGAGGAACTGCGAAACCACCAGCACTTGCGGGACCGTGCTGATCAGGCCCAGCCACACGTCGTCGGCCCCGAGGCTCATGGCGAAACCGATCAGGAACATCCCGCCGGTGCTGGCGCCGAAAACGGCCATCAGAAGCACCTGGGCATAGCTCAGCCCAATGGCGCGCTCGACCTGCCGGGGGTGGGTGCGGCCATCGTGGGGGGCTGAGTTTTCTCCGTTGCGTCCGCCATGACGATCCGGGAGATTCTCGATATCGCCAGGCAAAAGTCACGTGAAAACTGAAGAGTAGAGCGTGGCGCGTGGAGCGTAGGGCGTAACGGCGAAGAAGAAGCGGCAAAAGCGAACCGCAGAACATTCGAGCATTCAAACCGCAGAATGTCGAAGTGAAGAGCCTTCCAGGTTGTCCCGCTTGCCGGTTAGCATCTGTTGTTTTTACTGGGAAAGAGAAGAAACAGATGCTAAGCCGCAAGCGGTCAGATGCGCCGCTCCTCACTTCTGACTTCTGCGGTTCGAATGCTCGAATGTTCTGCGGTTTGCTGTTTCTTCGCTGTTACGCCCTACGCCCTACGCCCCACGCTCTACGCTCCACGGCCCACGCCCTACGGGCCGTTCACCCGCGATCCACCGACAGCGCGGCGACCTGCTCGATGACCCGCCGCGCCTCCGCCTCGCCGGCGCACGAGGTGTTGATGCACAGCCCGCGGGCCGAGAGCAGTTCCAGGGCTTGCGGCACTTCGGCGGGCTCGATGCTGATGTGCAGCCGCTTGCCCGCCCGCTGGACCTTTTGCAGCACGTCCAGATAGTGCAGCGGGCTGGGCTTGCCCGCGCCGGGCAGGATTTGCAGGCCGTCCAGGCCCTCCAGACGGCAGAGGTCGTCCACGAAGGGGAACATTCCCACGCCGTCCACGTGGAAGATGGAGTAATCCAGATACTCCACCTGCATTTTCGTCGCCGGCAGGAAGCACTCGCGGAAGCTCGCGGGCGAGATTCCGTACCCCACGTCGCACTGCGGTGTGTAGTAGGTGCCGGGCGCCCAGGTGGGGAACCAGGTGGCGAACCAGTCCTCGCCGGTCCGCACCGTGTCGGCGTAGAGGCGGTAGACCTCGAACCCCTCGTGCATGAATCGGATCTCCGCCTCGAGCACGGCCTGCGGCTGGTCCATCAGGTCGAGCATGAGCCGCTCGCTGCCGCGAAGCATTCCCAGCGTGTCGCCGCCGCCGAAGATCGCGCACATGCCCGGGATCGCCTTGCCCAGCGCCGAAGCCCTGGCCCGGCGGTGAATGTCCAGGCCGAACTGCCACCAGCGGCTGGCGCGGTCGAGCTTGAGCCCCGAAGTGTCCAGCCGCTGGCCGCTGAGGATCGGCCGGTGCCAGCCCGTGTCCCAGTCCAACTCGATCGGGCAGCCGTAGAAGGTCGGCATGCCCACGTGGCCGGGGTAGCCGGGGCACCACATGGGAAACGCCTCCGCGCCGTAGAAGGTCGTCCGCCACGAGTGCAGGTTGACGGCGTCGAGGTAATCCAGGTTGGTCCATCGCTCCAGCGGGGTGGCGGGGCGGGGCGGATATTCGACGTCGCCGGCGTTATCCCGCGGCGCATACACCGTCAACACCGCGCGGTCGAGCTTCTGGCCGCGCCACCAGGCGGTCCACCGCTGCTTGGCTTCTTCCCAGTCGGGTTTGTATTCCAGCGTGGTCACGCCCACACAATAGCGAAATGAGAACGCAAAACTTGGGTGGTCATTACAGAGGAACCGCCAAAGCGGCGGCAATGCCGTCAAGTTTCTCCGTAACTTCCTGGGCAATCTCTGAGGGCAGCATCTGTTCCGCGATCAGATAGTACTCATCCTTCGTTATTGGATCCCCTGCCGCAGCAAGCGCTCCAGGAAGAAGAGTTTTGCTTGCCGGGGTCCTGTTGAGATAATCGTGGTCATCAACCGGGTTATGCAGAACTGCGGGTGGTAGTGCGTTTTCGAGAAACTGGACAGCCTTGTTGGCAAAGAGATCTCCGCCGACAACACGGCCCTTGAGAAAACGGGTGATTGCCTGTGGAACAACCAGATAGCTTTCAGCCTCGTACCGGCGCCAACGTCCAATGGTGAGGCCGTCGGCGGACACATCTCGATCAGGCAGGTTGCGGTTGTCGCCATCCAATAGAAGATATCCACACATGTTTCTCTTTACCGCACGCAACGCGAAGAAATGCCCTTTCGCTTCCTGGGGATTCCTGCCTTGATTGCTGTGCCAAAACGGCGAACCGGCGAACCACTTCTCATATAGGGGATGCTTCAGAACCTTAGCCCACGCGCTGAGGAGATTGAAGTCGGTCTCTCCCTCCAAGTAAAGGATTCCCTTCGAGCTGTCCGCAAGAAGGATGTCCATGGCGGTCAAACGTTTCAAGGCCTCCCGCACCTGATCCTTCTGCGTATCCTGCAGAAGCTGGTGAGGCGTCCCATAGAAGGACAGTATGCGTTCAGGGCTAGTCCCGTCGATCAGCACCTCAGAGTGGGTCGCCACGATCAACTGACACCGTCTCTTGGCGGCTATGCTTCGCAACATATCGTATATCTGCTTTTGCAGGATGACGTGAAGGTGCGCGTCCGGTTCGTCCAGGAGCAGGAGGGATGACGGGCGGGCATAGAAGAAGGCCAAAAGCATCAACACCTGCTGGAATCCGCTACCAGCGGATGAAATATCAAGGGAAAGCCTGGGCAGATCTTTCTTGGGCCGGTAATCGCAAACGATGTAGGGCAAGCCCTCATACTTCGGTGGCAGAATCCGATAGCCAAAAACCTCTTCAATCTCGTGGGTCAGTTCGTTCCAGTCAGCCTTTTTGCCGTGAACTTCCATTAGCAGATTGCGCAGAATGTCTCCTGGTTTGCCTTGTCCAATCAGGAGATCCTGATAGGGTCTGTCATAGCGTGTCTCCTCCGCGCCAATCCCTGAAAATGGTGGCACATGGACCACGTTCATGTCCACCGCTTGGGGCGGAATAAGTCCGGAGTTGCCCTCTCCCGGCTTCACATAGATTTGTTCACTGCCTTGGTAACGAAACTCGAAAGTCAGGCTCCAGGGTTCCGCCCCCCCCGGCTCTCGCCCGATCAACTCAATCTCCATGGCACGGGGAAAACCGGCCCTGCTTTTCCCTTTTTCAGTTTTCCCGGCCTCTATAGTGCCCAACGCTGTCGAAGCGTCGGTCCACAACAGATTCATTTCCCGCAATGGAATCGCGGTGAAGTCCTTGCGGGTGATAGGAACGCCGGTTCGTTGTTTGGCGCCCTCCCTGGCGGCTGATTTCCATTTTTGGAGCGCCAGGTTCCACACGACAACTGCCTGAAGCAGCGTGGTCTTGCCGGAATTGTTCGGCCCGGCGAGAACCACGTGATCGGCAAGACCAAACGTATGTTCCGCGAATTTCTTGAAGTACCGGACTCGAACTTTTTCAATCACGATGCACCTTCCTTGGGACCCTTCACCACCACCAACTCAATACCTGATCTTCAGATAATCCTATCGATACCAGAAAGGAACAGAAGGAGATTATGCACTGTGAATGTCCAGCCTGCAACAGTTCGCTTAAGGATGGTACGGCGACAAACAACGTCACCATGCCACCATTCATCTGCTTGCATAGGTTCCGCCGCGCGTTCATAATGCCGCACGTCAACCGTTTGGAAAGGACCACGAAATGCCGTCCACCATTGCCGCCGATTTGCTTGTGCCGCCCAGGTCCATCACGCCGCTGCCGGGCAAGTTCGCGTTTGGGCGGGCGGCGGTGCTGGCCTC
>CAZYDC010000361.1:0-5688 GCA_964646065.1 uncultured Planctomycetaceae bacterium
TATCTGTTATGTGGCATGACCTTCGATTTTTCACCACTTAAATTGGAGGAGAACCGGATTTATCATTTCGGGCTTCGAATTTGTTTAGGGTTTCGTGCTTCGAGTTTCGGATTTGGCACGGGCAATAAGACCGTTTACTTACGTTTCGCTACGCTACCTACTACCGGTGCCGATGCCGCAATCCCTCATGCATGGAGCGATCACGACAGCCGTATGGCAAACGTCAGCCACTTCCAGAAACTGACTCGTTTCCAGAGGAGCCTTCTCCAAAGGCGCACCGCCCACGCAGGCCGTGACTTCAAATCGGTGATGAAGCTTTCGGCGGCGGCGGCGCACGGATCCTGCGTTTGGGATTTCAGCAGCCGTTCGAAATGCGGCAGCAGTGGGGGCAGGGCCTCGAAGCCTTGCATCCAGAAACGCTTATCCGGATTTTGAATCAATCCTTGATACTGCGCCATGGCGGCCAGGAAGGCCTCGTTTCGACCCAGTCGCAATTCCGCTTCGCACAGCGTGCAGGCCAGGTATTTCGGCGTGGAGTCATAAACAAGCGTGCCCAGGGCCTCGCGGGCCGAATCGGCTATTTCTCGCCAGTCGGCTTGGCTTAGTCGCGTGAGCTTCCGGGGCTTGCCTCGAATGGATAACGTGTAATTGGCCACCGCATACATTTCGACATCTTTGTGCCGCCGCCACTGGGCCAGCCATCGGCGGCTGGAATAGAGGAATGTTCGGCAACCTTCGGCCCACATGGGCGTGTTTTCACGGCAAGACTTGTGGGTGCGGAAGTACTCCCACCCATCTTGCCGGGAGATCCGGCTCAAGGCCACCAGGACCTGTGCGCGGCACCTGCCGTCGTCCCAGGGGTGGGCTTCCAGGAAGTCCAGCAGCTTCGTCAGGGCGCGAACACAAGCCCGCGTGTCCGTTGACATCCGCGACACGGGCAGATAGTCCCAGAATTTCCTCTTGAACTGCGCCCTGTGTATATGTGTCAGCATTCCGGCCATGGCGGAGGGGCGAATGGGTTTGCCCTGCATCATCCAATCATACAGTTGCAAGACCGCCGGCCCGGCGACGCTGTAGTTCTTGATGGCCTCCCAGGCATAGGCCGCCGGCCAACTGGACAGTTCCCGCAGGTTGGTCCAGATCGTCATGGCCTGGCGGAGCGCTTCGGGGGGGTTGTCTCGTATCGTTACATGCACCCTGCGCGCCGCGATGAATTCGGAATTGGGATGCAGCCGCTGGATCGGTTCCAGGACCCCTTTGGCCTCCGCGAAACGAACGTCGTCCCAAAGCACGTCGAAGCGGTTGAGGTGGATGTCTTCGTTGGCGGGGAACTCTTTCAACAGCGATTGCCATAGCTCATCGAGTTGCGGGTCTTTCCATCCGGCCTTTTTGAGCACCCGGAGCCGGTGCGCCCGGAAGCCGGCGTTGGAGGCCATGACGGGCGGCACATCGTGCAGCACTTTTTGGACCGTCGGCCAATCCTTCTGTTGCTCGAGCCAACCCAGCAGTTCCGACCATCCCCAGGTTGTCTTGGGCCAAACGGCCAGCATGGCGGCCATGGCATCGATGGCCTGCGGTCGCTGGCCTTGCACCCATAGAATGCGGGCCAATTGCGCCTTGTGATTAGAGGCATCCTCGAAGAACCGCATCTGCTGCTCGACGACGGTCCTGGCATCCTCAAAACGGTTTTGATGCATGAGCAGGTTCGAGAGCCGATAGGCCGTCGCCCACAAGCCGGCGTTCAGGGACAGCGACTTGCGCAGGGCCTGCTCGATGACGACGAAATCATTTCCGGTGGGCCCCTGGCCCAGGGCCAGGACGTGCAGATACCATGCGTACGCGCCATCCGGGAACAAGGCGATCAACTTCCGGGTCGTCTCCAGCGCCCGGTCAAACTGCCCGAGCTGCTGCATCAAGCGAATGGCCCGTTCCCACAGCGACATCCTCTCGGGCGACAGTTGCGTGCCCGCCAGCACCGTTTGAAGCGAGGATTCGGGCCGGCCGATAAACTCCTGAACATCCGCGATCGCTTCATAGGCATTGGCGTTGCCGGGCGAGAACTCCCGCCCTTCCTCGACGAGCTGTATCGCCTTGTCGGTCTGGCCGCCGCGGGCGAGCGCCATGGCCAGATTCAACCTGGCCTGAACGTTCAACGGTTGCCGCCGCAGAATCTCCTCGAACGCCTGTATCTGGGGCGCTTCCTGCAACAGCATCGCGTAGGCCCTGGCCAGCAGGAACCTCAGCCCCGCGTGGTTTACGAAACGTTCGGTGGCTTTGACCAACAAGTCCACCGCGCGCTGGGCATCGCTTTGTCCTCGGCCATGGCTCAGCCAAAGGTCCGCTTGCGCGGCGATGATTTCGGGATCGTTGGGCCGGCGCGGAATCCACCGGGCGACGGCCGCCTCGGCGTCTTCGATTCCCAATCGCTCCGCGACGGCCAGCGACAGTCCCCGCGTCTCGAACAGTTGCCCGGTCTGGCGGAACAGATATTCCTCCAACCGCTTGAGCAGGTCTCGCTGCTGTTCCAGGGGCAACCGCCCCGCCAAAGACCACAGGCGGCGGTACGGGTAGGAGTAGTTGGGGTCCACTTCGAGGGCCTTGAAGAAAAAGTCCATGGCCCCGGTGAAGTCCCCCAGGGCCGAAAGCATATCGCCTTCAAGAGCATAGCGGGGCGGACAATCGCCTGAGAGTTCCTTGACCTTCCGCAGCACCTGGCCCAGCTCGTCCGCCAATGCCGCTCGACGATCCGGCGGGGCTTGATCCAGTTGCCCCACCAGGCGGAACCCCAATTCGCGCCACGCCCAGGCGTTCAGCGGATTGTGGGCGATGCGGCGGCGCAGGTGTTCGTCCATCTTGCGGCCGTCGAACAACTGTTGAAGGACCTCATAGCAGACTTCCTCAAACCACTCGTCATTCTTGTGCTCTTCCATCCAGCCGCGCGCAAGGCTTTCCATCGCCAGCGAACCGTCGCGGCATCGGATCAGCGACAGCAGTTGCCTGCGGGCGCCGATATTGGCCGGTTCCTGCGCGACCCATTGCTCGCACAGTTGCAGCGCTTCGGGCCATTGGCCTTTGGCCCGGTGATATTCCACCGCCGCCGACAGGTAAACCGGCCCGGGGGTTTCACGGGCAATGTCCAGGGCCGCCTGAGCGGCTTCCCACCGGCCCATGCGAATCCAGAATTGGCTGGCGTAACCCTGCAGGAAAACATCGCGACGGTGCGCCTCCTGGGCCTGGAGCATGGCGACGATGGCTTCGTCGGGCCGGCCCATGTCCTCCAGAGCGCCGACCAGGCACATCCACGGATAGGCGCCGTAAATCCGCCGGCCTAATTCCTCGACTCGCCAGCGGAGAAACTGGATTCCCTCTTCCTCTTGGCCCAGGCGGCACAGGGTGTCGCACAGGGCGCGAGCGTGGTGATCGTTCGTGCTGTCCAGCGTGGCCGCCAGGCGATGCGGAAGAAGGGCCTGCTCATACTGCCCGTGACGAAGGAAAACGTCGCCCAGCACGTGATACAGTTGCGATGTCCCCGGTTCGTAGAACAGGCCGCGATTCAGCAGGCGAACGGCCTTCTTCATCCCTTCCACGTGCTGACCGAGATAATCGGCGTACTGCGCCACGTAGGGCGCCGGCGGAAACCGCCATGGTTGATTCTGGCTGATGCTGGGCAACAAGCCCCGTTCCACCACGTCGCCTTGAACCTGGATGATCCTGGCCGTATCCCGGGTCCGCCCCAACGAGGCGACAAGGTCCAACCGCAAGCTGGTGGAGTCGGGGAATTCTCCCAGAAGCTTTTCCTGTTCCTTGATCGCCGGGAACAGGTTGCCCTCCGATAAGTCCTGGAGAGCTTTCATCCGCCGCGAGAATGGATGGGAGGGATAACGCCGGCAGAGTTCGTCAACAATCGGGCGGCAGCCCTGATGCCCAGCGGTCTGCGATATCTTCTGACAGTTTTGGCACGCCGCAATGCCGTGAATCGAATCTTCCGGGATGCAGGCCAGCAGATCGGCCCGGTCGGCCGGAACGATGGCCAGGCATTCCGGGCCGAACGGGGCTTCGGACTTTTCCAGGCCTTCCAGCAGCGCCTGGATCCAGCGTTCGCTGGAGGGGTCGTGGAGGATCAGCGTCCCCTGGGCGTCGTCGTAGCCGATGGCGGCGACGGCGTGGGACCAGCTCATGTGCATGTCCATCAGGACAAACGGGACGCCGGCATCCAGCAGGTCGCGCCAGATTTTGCGATGGCCCACGAAGGTTCGCGTGGCGTACCCGTGCGATTCCAGCCAGTCAACCGCCCGCCACGTGGCCGTGCCGTTATACGTCACGGCCTGGGAGAGCTCATCGGCGTCGATCTCGTGCCCGAACGCTCCCAGCACGGCGACGATGCTCGTGGGCAGGCAAGTCGCGTGTTTCTGGTACACCTGGCGGTAGGGCAGGAGCACGAATTTTCCGCCGGGGTTTGCCTGGAGATTCACCACGACCTTCTTGTGGAACCCCGAGCGGATCTTGTCGGCGTTTTCGAGCATCGTGGCGCGATCGCCCAGGATCAGGGCGCAATCGATTCTCGCCGAGGCGATGGCGGCGGCGGTGTCTTTGTCCGGCAGGGGCGAGAGCTCCGGCAATCGCAGGCTCAGTTCGTAGGCTCTCTGTGCGTACCCTTTGTATTCCGACGCGTGGCTGCGCTCGGCCCGGGCGCAGAGATACCAGCACATCCATAGCGTGATCTCGAACGATTGCCCTGTGGTGGCGCAGGGTTCAAGCGTTTCGAGGATTTCGTCCAGCCGGCCCTGGCGGGCCAGAATGCCGCAGATCAGGCGGGCCGATGACGGTTTGCCCCCCTGGGCCTTCCACACTTCGCGGGCGATGGTGGCCGCTTCGTCCAGCCGATCCTGCCGCCACAGCATGGTCGCGCGGCACTCCTCCACGTCGGGCCCGTCCTGGACCGATCGGGCCATTTCCATCACCCGTGCGGCCTCGCGAAAATCCCGCACATTCGCCAGCATCTCGGCGTTATCGCACAGCCATTGGCAGTCATACTCGGCAATGCCGGAGTTCAATTGAGGCCGGCGATAGAAATCCCGGAGGTATTCGAGCAGGTTCTTGTGTCGGCTCACCTGCCCCCAATGGCCGCGAAACAGCGGATGATCCCCGAAACGGCTGGCGCCCCGAATCGCGATCCAGCGATACGTCCTGTACCCGCCGATTCTGTACGCCAACCGCCTGCCGAGCGCGGCCTCTTCCGCGCTGAGCCTGTCCAATGATGTTGGATCTTTCCAAAGCGGCTCGGTCTGCCGGTACGCGTCCAGGAAGCGATTCTGCCTGTACAGTTGTCGAACTTGATCGAAGTCAACACTCATGGCTCTCCCGATTTGTCAGGACTTCAGGCTCCTTTATCCCACCGCGTATAAGAAATATCAAGTGCGTAACGATGAAGAAACAGCGTAGGCCGTGAGCCGTGGCCCGTAGGCGGTAACAGCTAAGAAACAGCGAACCGCAGAATATCGAACAATCGAACCGCGGAATGACGAAGTACAGAGTCGGAATCTCAACTCTGTACTTCTGCATTCGCCGTTCGATTGCTCGAATGTTCTTCGGTTCGCTGTTTCTTTGCTGTTGCTGTTTCTTCGCTGTTTCGCCCTACGCTCTACGCGCCACGCTCTACGCCTTGCGGCTCCGCCGCAAGAGGGCCAG
>CAZYDC010000362.1:0-5669 GCA_964646065.1 uncultured Planctomycetaceae bacterium
GCCGCCGCCGAAAGACCCGCCCCACCGCCGGCTCGCGAGAAAGACGCCTCGACACCAAACGCCGCCACGGTGAAAACAAGCGCCTGCGCGGCCCCATCGGGTAAACCAGACAGCAAGTCGCGGCCACCACACCACTTGAGTAATCAAAACACACGGTTGCCCGGCAGTGGGCATCATGCCCCCGACTGGCGTCCAGCCCACCAAAGATCGCGTCCAACCCGCAAAAACGCATACTTCGTAACCTATTAGAACCCGCCGGAAAGCCACTGGAACGGGCTGGCGGCTCCATAGAACGGGCTGGTGGCTCACCGGAACCCGCCGGGAAGTCACTGGAACCCGTTTTGGGGCAACCCGTAAGCGATAAGTAACTCATTAACAGTATGTTATAAATTCCAGACACTCGTTTCGCGCGTTTTTTCGTGTTATTTATCATAAGTGATCCCCTTCGGTGATGTGGTAGTCGGTCGCGCCACTTCGTAGCATGGGCATCTTGCCCATGAGTCCCACGGGCGTCCCGCCCGTGTTTCTGCCTTGCCCCAAAGGCAAGAAGCAAAGTCGAAACCATAAGAAACAGCAAGCACGGGCAAGATGCCCGTGAGACTCATGGGCGGGACGCCCATGCTACGCTGGAATGCAGAAGTTGCGCAATACTGCCTTGTCCTTCCATCGGCCCTTGCGGCCAGGTCAATCGCCCCATGCGGGCAGCCTGCCCGTACGGGTCGAAGACTCCGAAATCGTACATCGTCGCTCCTTTTGGCCGTCGCCTATTTACTTGTCAAATATCCATGCCAAGCCCCTATCGAGCCCGCAGCCGTCCGTACATCACGACTCTGGTATTATAACATACATTTACCATATGTTGTCTATATTTCCGATACTGTTACAAATCGCCACTCATAAGTCATTGACTGGACGCGAATAATCTCCGAAAGATATTTTTATTTTTTTCCGTGTGTTTTAATTCGTGGCACCAATGTGATTCTATAAAATGCAACCGCAGCTGTGCGGTGATTAGTATGGTGCAAGCCTGAATCCGAATTTGTCCCGCAGTGCATTTGTGTGTATAGTAGTGTTCACGCCCCACGAATTGCTGGGCGACCCAGGGCAGTCGAGAGATTAAATATGCATCGAGATCCCATAGTTGAGGAAGTGCGGAAGTATCGCGAACAGAACGCGGCCAAGTTCGGGTTCGATGTCCGCAAGATCGCCGAGGATGCGCTGAAGCGCCAGGCAACAAGCGGGCGCCGCGTCGTGGACCTCTCGAAGAAAATCGCTCCAAAGCGCCGCCCTCGGCCGATGCGGAAAACACGCGCCGGCAAAACAGAGATCTAACCTTGCCCCCGGCGGTGCCGGCGGGAATTCGGGGAAACGATACTAATTCCCCATACGGCAAACGCGGCTGTGCGGTAATTAGTATGGTGTCCCCGAAATTCCCCAGCGGTGAAAAGAATTGCAGTCACGGCATGGAAGTGTTGGATGATGAGGTCCGCGCCTCTTAATGACCAGTGACGATTGTTCATTGCAACTCCTTATCGCGTACGGCGCCGCAACTGGGAATTTCGGGGACACCATACTAATTACCATCCAACATGGTTGGAGTTTCGTCATTGGGTTTCGGCTTTGGTCCTCGTTTGGCCGGCAGGAGGGGGCGGCCAAGCAGGGACTCCAGTTTCTGGATGAAGGCATTGTCGCCCAGGGGACGGCCTGTGGACTCGTGGCTGCGGAGTTCGCGGGCGAGGTCGGCCTGGTTGGGGTCCGGCTGGAGCAGGAACTCTCGCCACGAGCAGATCCATCCGGCGATTTGCTCGGTCAGCCACGCGGACTGGGCCAGGGTGTCGGGCTTGCCGCTGACGTGTGCGGCCGCGCTGGACCACGGCCAGTCATCGGGTGCGGCGACCAGGCCGGCGCGGACCGGGTTGAGTTCGATGTACCTGGCGGCCCGCATCAGGTGCGCCTCGTCCATGACGACCGAGCCAAACCTGCCCTGCCAGAGGTGGCCGGTCCATTGTTGGCGGGCGTTGATGGTCTGGGTGTACCGGCGATGCACCTCGCCCACGCCGCGGCGCAGGCCGTCCTCGCTTTGGGGAACCAGGATCAAGTGAACGTGGTTGGGCATGAGGCAGTAGGCCCAGACGGCCAGCCCGCACTGCCCGCACCACTGCCGCATCAACGAGCGGTAATGGCGGTAATCGTCGTCGCAAAAGAACGTCTGCTGCCGGCGATTCCCGCGCTGCGTCACGTGATGCGGCATTCCCGGACACACCACCCGTGCCTTTCGTGCCATGCCAAGCATCCTACCCCGGAGGAATCTCCTGTCAACGCCATTCCAGGTATTCCGCCGGATTCACCCAAGTCCACGCCATCGTCCGGCAGCCGAATTAAGTATGGTGTCCCTGAATTAGGCAATTCGGGGACACCATACTAATTAGTTTCCAAACTCGTTTGCGGCTTCCGCAATTAAGTATGGTGTCCCCGAATTAGTTTACCACTCCGTCACGCCGGTGATGGCCAGCAGGACGGGGACGCATTTTCCGTCGCCGACGAATTCGATGGACTTGATCTCGACGCCGCGGCGGTCCGGCGGCGCGCTCCATTCCATTCGGTAGACGCTGCCCTGCCCGAACCGAGGCACCTTGACCGTCTCGACCACCGTGGTGAAGGTGTTCGCCTCATTGGGGAACTTGCTCACCGGGTCGGCGATCCAGTCGGTCATGTTTGACATCGTAACCGGCAGCTCCACGTCCTTGGCGTCCGCATAGTGGACGATGTACTTGAAGCGGGCGTCGCTGTTGAACCACGCGGCGGAATGGAAGAAGAAGATCGCATCGAACTTCCTGCCGACGGGGATGGTGACCTTCTCGGGCAAGTCGCCGGCCACGCGGGCGGCGCTCTTGAGGACGACGACGCTCTTTGGACCCGGAATGATGTTGTAGGTCAGGCCGCCGGGGCTGCGCCTGCCCGTGGGCAGCTCGCGCATGTCGGCGGCGGGGCCTTGGTCGGTCCAGCCGCCCTTGCCGTCGTTTTCCACTTCGTCGGCCAGCGCGCGATTGGCCTGGTTGGACAGGTCCACCACGATCATCTCGTGGATCCGCGCCAGCGGAAGCCTGGGCGGCAGAATCACCCTGGCCGTCGTGCCGGCCTCGCTGGCGGTCTTGAGGTTGATGTCCACGAAATCCAGCTCGCCCTTGCACGGCAGCACGCCGAAGAACAAGGCCATGCGAATCGCGCCCTCGGGCGCCACGATCTCCTGCTTGAGGTCGCGCCAATCGAAGCTGCCCTTGGTCAATTCCGCGTTATTCATCTTGCCCGCGTCGTCCTTGCCCACCACGAACGTCCGCTGGCGATGCTGGCCGGTTTCGTTGGTGAACTCCAGCCAGATGGCCGGCGATCCCTTGTCCGACGAAACGATCTCCTTGCCGCGGATTCGCATCGAGACGGTGATCTTCGCGCCCGGCACGGTGGCCAGCAGCGGGCTCCAATAACCGATTCCCTGGGCCGGAATCTTCTCGGCCGTAATCCCGCACATGACCAGGTAATGTCTGGCCGCGCTCACGCACGAGCGAGCGCCCAGATCGTTGTAAAAGTCGGGGAATCCCTTGCTTTCATCCATGCCCTTGGGAAGCTTCTTCTCGGCGTCGATGTACCACCGGGCGCCGTTGTTCTCGCCCGCGACATAGCCGGCCTGCGAGTCCGGTTGATAGCGGGTGAAGTAATTCATGTACGGGAACATCCCCAGCAGCAGGGTCGGGTCGCCGTTGCCGTCGGCGATCCGCCAGAAGTACGCCGGAACCACCTGTGCCGTGCTGAGCTCCTCCGGCTCGGCGGGCCAGGAGCAATAGATGCCCGCGTCCGACAGCATCGGCCGGGCCTGGTAGGAACGCTTGCTCCAGGGAACGCGATAGGTCACGGTGCTTCCGCCCATCGACTCGGGCGTCAGGTCGTTGTTCTTGGGGTCGTAGGGCTTGACCTCGCCGTGCAGTTCCCAACCGAAGGTCTTGCGGACCTCTTCGATGGTCTTGAACGTCCTGACCGATCCGTTATCGGCGAGCAGCACCGAACCCTCCTTGAGGCGGACCTGGTTGTAATCCACCAGGCAGTTGGTGAAACCCTCCGGGTACGGTGTCTTCGCCCAGGCCCAGCCGTTATGCGTCAGGTATCCGCCGCCGGGGTTGACGAACGCGTTTCCGCGCAGCGTCATGAAACTCGCCCGCAGCGGCCACTGGATTCGATTGTGCCAGGTAACGCCGGTCTGGTCGAAAAAGTTGTCCACGATGTTCAGGCGGGAGCACCAGGAACTGGACAGGCCGCTTTCCAGGAAGTAATTGCCGGTGATCAGCGTGTCGTCCACGGCCAGTTCGTTGTAGATCGCGCCGGTGGGAATGTTCCAGAAGGCGTTTCCGATGACGCGGGCGCTCTTGGACCCGATGTCCGCGTACCAGCCCGCGCCGCCGTGGCCCTCGGCAATCGTGTTATAGCGGAAGATCATGCCCAGCGACGGGCCTTTGAAACACGTCGGGCCCGCGCCTTCGGAATCGACCCCCTCGCGGTAGGCGACGTCCTCTTCCCCGTTCTGGCCGCATTCCACCATCAGGTTGTCCTCGATCAACTGGGCCACGCCGTTGTTTCCCACGATGGCGTTTCCGTTACGGTAGAAATTGCACCGCCGGATCGTGTCGCACCGCCCGCCGGGAAGGAAGATCGCCGGACGCGCGATGTTGTGAAAGAAGCAGTCCTCGACGATGCAACTGTCCGCGTTCAGGTACAGAGCGGTCGTCGCGTAGCGGAATTCCAGCTTGCGGATCGTCCAGAAGTCGGAGAAATCCAGCCTCAACGTCTCGCCTCGGCGGATGTACTGCATCTTGGCGGCCTGGGCCGGGTTCTTGCCGTTGGCGTTGAACATCAGCGTGCGCGTCGCCTTGTCGTACGCCCCCCAGCCGGCCTGGTCGTCCTTGGGCGGGACGGCCTTGTACAGGGTGATGACCGCCTTGTCGTCCACCAGGAGCAGCATGTCGTCGGGCGTTTGCTCGGGCAGAACCGTGCGGAAGCTCTTGCTGCCCGGGACAGGCTGCCACTGCTCCGCCGCCGGCAACGCGTGGGGCACACAGCCTAGCGTGACCCGATCGTCCTTCCATGCGCTCAGGACGATCCGCCCGTTGCCCTTGCCGCCACGCGTGATCGCCACAGGGTCGCTGTAGATCCCGGCCTTGACGTAAACCGTATCGCCCGGCTTGGCGATATCCACCGCCGGCTGGATCGTCTTGAACGGTAGCGCCTCGGTGCCGGGGTTCTTGTCGTCGGCCTTGGCGTCGCCTGCGGCGACAAAGATTTCGGCCGCAAAACCGCCAAGCGGGGTCAGGCAAATAAGGTAAACGACGAGGAATGACGGCATCCGGGCCAAACGGTTCAGGTTCGAGTGCATTTTATTCTCCTGAGAGTGCAGCAGGCGACATCCGGATTTTTCAAATAGTCCTTGGCCTGTGACCGTCGCAGACCGATCTGTTGGATTGTCTCATGCTTTGACAATTTTATAAATGCTCTTCTGGCTGATTTCGACACCAACCGGAAATTCGGGGATGCCATGCTAACGTAATCCACAACCGCGGTTGACTGGTAATTAGTATGGTGTCCGTGCAGCCCATACGGCTGCTTGTCCAGCCGGTGCGAGTCCG
>CAZYDC010000363.1:0-5660 GCA_964646065.1 uncultured Planctomycetaceae bacterium
GCCCTGACCGAAATAAAAGTTGATCTGCCCCCAGATGAACTTGCCGAACCACACGCCGTCCTGCCCGATCACGCTGACGTAGGAATGCGCGATGCTGTCCGCCCGCACGCCGCGCGGCTTGATCCAGATCTCGATCGTGCCCGCCTTGGGGCTGAAGTGCTCGCCCGCCGAGCAGACCAGCGTGCTGCCCGGCCACAGGCCGATGGACTTGTCGAACCGACCCTGGCCCGACTTGGAAAGCTCGAGCCTGCCGGTGGAGAGCATTTCATTGCCGTCCACGGTCAGGAACTGCACGTTGCCCACTTTCTTCTGGACCGTCATGGTTTCGCACGGCAGGTAGAGCAGCGTGTGGGCGTCCTTGCCGACCGGTTTGGAATGCACGATATTCAGCGGCGCCAGGGCCGGGTGCGTGAGGCTGACGTCATCGACCCACATTTCGACAGGCCCGGAGTGGGTGATGTCCAGGTTGAACACGTCGCGTTCCTTGGGGCCGACGAACTGCATCTGGTATTCTTTCCACTGCTCGGTCAGCGGGAAAGTGGCGTGCTGGATCTGGTAGTCCCATCGCCCGGCGGAGAGGATGAGCCAACCCTTGCCTCGCGCCCAGACCTTGAGCGTCCAGGGCTGCCGGTCGAAGATCGGGATGTCGGAGTATCGCGCGCACCCGCCGGCCTTGCCGTCGGACTTGAAGTACACGCATCGCCGGCCGCTGTGGGCCTGCGCGGGGTCGTCCGGGCAGCGATATTCCACGCCCTTGGCCCAGATTTCCCACGTGCGGGGCAGCCACTGGCCCTGGGGCGCTTCCTTGGGCGCCGTGGGATCCTTGGGCGGCGGAGGCTCGGTCTGCTCGAACGACGGATTGGTCAGAATGTTCTCGCCCAGGTGCGAGGGATGTGTGGCGTCGCCGGCCCAAGCGGAGGAGGCGAGAATGGCTATGATTGCCCCGATAATCGTTTTGTTGGTCCATTTCATACGTTCAGCCCTTTAGGCGACGCCCTTTCACCATCATCTTCTTCTTTGTGAACAGGTTGATCATTTCGGTCGTCTTCTCCTCCCACTGCGCACACTCCAGGAGGTCTTCGTCCTGAAGCCACCTTTGGATGAAGCCTTCGATGCCGAATCCCATGGGTTGAGCGCGGCACTCCTCGCAGAAATAAATCTCCGATTGTGCGTCATTGCAGTCAACGCATGAAAACATGGCGCATCCCCAATCGCAGAACGGGAGCATACCGGAGCGCCACTCCATTCCGAGGTACTTGGCGCCCCGTCGGAGGTCATCGTAGACTGCGGCGAGCGTGCCTGCGCTGGCGGCAAAGCCACCCTGGACGCCCACGATTTTCGCGAGCCTCCCGGGGCCATACCCGCCGTTCCCGAGCAGTAGGTAAAGCGATTTCAGGAGCTCGGGAATGCGAAATCCAAGAGCCCGTTCGGCTTCCTCGACAGCCTCAATGGATGCGGGTGGAAATGGAATCTCGCGCCCTTGCTTTGTCAGCAAATGCGTTCTGACAGCTTGAATGAGTGTCTCGCTCATAAATCGTCCAAAGGGCCTCGCGGCCGTGGCTTTCACCGATTACCGATTACCGTTTACGGATTACTTCTTCTCGCCGAACAGTCCCTTCTTGCCTTGCTCGGTGATGAAACTGAGGTTCTCCATGAACATTCGATGGCGGTTATTGCCCTCGAAGTTTCCGACCTTGCCCAGCCCGTCGCCCAGGACGCGGGTGTTGAGCATGTTCCGCACGTCGCCGGGGTCCTTGCCCAGGCAGACGTACGCCATCGTCCTTCCGTCGGCGGTCTTGGGCATTTCGCCCAGGAACACCGTGACCTTCTGGCCGACCGCCATCGCCTTGTGGGCCGCCAGGGCCTGCTCGTAATACGGGTTGGACTTGTCGATCCCGACCACGCCGATGTAGTAGAAATCCTTGAGCTGCGTGCCGATCTTCACCCTCACGCCGGAGGTGCCGATGATGTCCTGCACCACGCCTTCGTTGCCCTGCGCGGTGGCGGCCGTCAGGCCCAGCAGGAACACTACCGCCTCATAGTTGCTCTTGGCCTCGGTGAGGAAATCGACGCTCTTGATCTCCTTCTCCGGGTGCGGATTGGCCCACTCGTAGCACAGCGCGACCAGGCCCTTCTTCATCGGGTTGTCGCCGCGCCAGGCGACGGAGGTGGAGTAGCGGGCCATATCGTCGGCGTACTTCATCGGGTCGGTCCACCAGTCGTAAATCTGCTTTCCATTTTCGATGGGGACATCCACGTCGGTGCCGTCGGCGTAGTTGACATGGTAATGGCAAACCACGCCGGGCGTGCCGCCCAGGTACGACGCCACATGCAGGAAGAACAGCATGTCCGCCTTGGCGTCAACCTTGATGCCCTTGACCTCCTTGGGCAATTCCATATTGCCCATGCCGCTCTTGGAATACAGCCCGATGGCCGACTTTCCGGCGGCGACGGTGAAGTCCACGCCGTTCAACTTCTGCGGGCCTGGATTGAACGCCCGCATGTCGTTCTCGCCCTGGTTGCTCCAGCCGGTGATGCCGGCGGCCTTGTCTTCCTTCAGCCCGCGATTGCACCAGGCGGACAGGTCGATGGGCGTACACTGATAATTGGCCAACCGCTGCATCCGGGCGCGGTCGCCGCCGGCCTCGCTCTGGATCTGGCAGCCGAGGTTGGTCAGCAGCAGGCTCCGCAACCGGCGGGCCGTCGCCTCGACATCCGTGAACGGGCGGTCCAGCTTGATCTGGTTGATCAGGAACAACCCCTTGCCCGCTGGCACCTGCACCATCGCCGATGGGTGGGTCAGGATGGTCGCCTTGTCCGGCGAGGCGTCAACGGGCAGGCAGAGATAATCCGCCATCCATTCCGCCTTGGGCCTGGGTCCGCAATCGGACCACCACCAGCCCTCGCGGCGGAAGAGCGCGAGGTAATCGCCGCCGCCCCAGAACAGGTCGTGGTTGGAAATGCCCGAAAGCAGTCCGCGATTTTCGTCTCGCAACAGGCGATTGGCGATGTCGTCGGACTCCTTGGCCATGTCCAGGAATTGCAGATGAATCCCGGTCAGGCCTTCCATCGCCGCCTGCTGCGCGGGGGTGGCGCCCAGGATCATGACTTTTCCGCCGGCCTGGGCGAACGCTCGCAGAGCCGCGGCCGTGGCGGGGTCCAATGCACTTGCGTCGACGATGGCGGCGTTGAAAGTATCGACCTTGAGGTCCTGCGTCTTGCCGGCAAGATCGGTGAAGTTCAGTCGGCTGCTTTCCAGCGCGGGGCGCAGCGTTTGGTTGCTGCCGGCCAGCAAGGCGGCGAGTTTGAACGTGCGGTAGCATTCGCCGGAGGCCAGGTAATTCAGCATGTTCTGGAGCATAACGCCCGCTTGCGGGGCCGTGGCGGCCTTGGAGGCCAGCGGGAACTGGCAAAGCACGTAGCTGCCCTTGCCGTCATATTCCTCGATGAGCGGAGTTTCGAGCATTCCTTCCATCGTGCCCGCGTCGGCCAGGGGCAGCCAGTTGCCGTTGAGCGGTTTTCGGAAGTTGCCCGCGCTGACATAATGGTCATCGGCCCACCATCGCAGGTCGGCGTCGGTCAGGCCGGCCATCACGGGGTGGTCCGCCGCCCGCACGTACGCGATGGTGACCTTGGGATTCTTGGTTTGCACCAGTGAGGCGGGCAGGAAGTCCAGCGGTTCGACCTGGGCCAGGATGACCGCTTTTCCGCCCTTCTGCACGAAGGCGGCCACGGCCTCGCGCCACGGGCCCTCGGGCGGCTGCTTGAGGGCGTCCTCGCCGACCAGCAGGCTCACGCCCTGTGGAATTTCACGCAGTGAGTCGAGCTTCTGGAACGCCACGCCGCGGCTCGTCAGCACGTTGGCCGTCGTGCCCGGCGGATCGTACAGGGCCAACTTCAGTCCGGCCGGGGCAGTCAATGTCGGCGGGGGGAACAATTTCCACGGACGCTCCTGCACGTCCAGCACCTTATCGCCGTCGAGCAACTGCACGCGCCAGGTCGCCTCCGTCACCTGCTGCACGGCCGGGAGCTTCGTGTCCAGGACCATGCGCTTCAGTTGCGCGGGGGCCATGTTCAGCGTGACGCTGCCCTTGATGATTTCCCTGCCGTCGGGGGCGATCAAGGCCGTTTTCAAAGTCAAGGTCGCCGGGCCGAAGATATCGTGGTGAACGTTCACGCGCCTCGGGATCGTCTGCCCGCCGTAAAATTCGCTGGTCTCCTCCTTGAGCACGATCTTGTTGGGCTTGAGGACCGACAGCGGCAGGTAGGTGTCCACGACGGCGAATTCCACGTCGCGGAATCCGTTGAGGAAGAACCGCGACGAATCCACCCAGCCCTTGGTCAGGTAGCTGCCGCACTTGTACGCGTTGTCGCCGACGACGAGTGTCTCGGCGAAGGGGTGTTGCATGTTCGCCGGCCAGTATGACTCGCCGACGGTCAGCGGCTTGGCGCCCAGGGTGATCGGGCCCATCGAGTACGGGATGACGGTCTTGCCGTCCAGCGGACCCCACCACGCCGAAACCGGCACGCCGGAGAAATCGCCCAACTCGCGCGGATAGTGCAACGCGTAATATCTGCCGCCGCCGAACAGGTCGCCGTCGGCCTCGAACTCCGCGGGACGGTTCATCGGGTCCAGGGCCTGCATCGCGTTGACCGTCTTGACCTGCCAGTCGTTGAACACGGTCTTGGCGATCTCGCCCTGGTAGATGATGCCCCACATATTCTCGTTCCCGCCGCTCCAGAGCATGATGGCCGCGTGGTTCTTGTACACATCGACCATGTGCAGCTCATAGGCGGTCGCGGCGGTCCAGAACCGCTTGTCCAGCGTGAAGGCCTGCTGATGGAAACCGGTCTCCAGCTTGACCATCACGCCGGATTCGTCGGCGATGTCTACGCCTTCGTCGAACCGGCTCCAGAGGTGCGAGCGCACGAGTTGAAGATCGCGGTCCTCCCTGCAGAACTTCTGCCAGTCCCAGATGGCGGAGTAGCGCTTATCCTGCTGCCACAGCGGCGAGGCGGCGTACTTGCCCATCGCCCCCATCACGCAGCAGGTTCGCAGCTTGACCCTCATTCCGTTAATCACGAACGAGTATCCCTCGATCCACAGTTCGCGGAAACCGAACCGCTGGATGTGGACGTCGGAATCGCCGGCGGCCGGCTTGACGGTGGTCTGGAGAATGTACAGGTGCGGGTCTTTGGGCCACCAGTACTTCGCGTCGGACCAGTCCTGGCTGAAGGTGGGGACTTCGACGGTCTTGCCGGCGGGGACGATGACTTTTTTCGCGTCGAGCGTCTTGACGACATCGCCGGCGTCCAGGACGCGAGGCTCGACGGTGACTTCCTGGTCCGTGGCGGATGTGTTGCGCAGCACGTAGCGCACGGAGAGTTTTTTCTCCCGCACGCTGGTGGTGACGAAGAGGTCATCGACCGACACGGCCGGGCGGGCCTCGATCCACGTAGGCCCTCGAATGCCGATCTTCTCGACCGAGTCGTAATCGCAGACGTCCAACATCCCGTCCTTGTAAATGGGCTCCTCGCCGCTCTGCACGCGGTCGCGGTTCTTTTGCGAGTTCACCAGCCAGTCCTGCACGGCGATGAGGATTTCATTCTTCTGCCCGGGCTGGAATCCGGCCGTGATGTCCACCTCGAACGGATCGGAC
>CAZYDC010000364.1:0-1591 GCA_964646065.1 uncultured Planctomycetaceae bacterium
TTTAGGAACCTGGTAGAACGGGTTCCAATGGCTCGCAAAGACGTTCTAGTGAGCCGCCTGTGCGTCCCAACGGCCTCCCAATGCCCCCGAAACAGGTTCCAATGCGTTCCGAAACCCGCTTCCTCAGCCAAGAATGCGGTGCGAAATGAACCTGCGCGTGCGGCGGCGCCTGGCGCATACAATGAGGATGGAGCGTGGAAACATGAAACTCGCAACCAATTCACGGCCGGCATTCCGGCGGAAAGGAAAGGGGCTGATAATATGAAACTCATCGTTCGGCAGGAATTGAGGACGCTGGCGACCCACCGAGGATATCCGTGCGTTTCGGTGTATCTGCCTATACATCGGGCTGGACAGGACAACCAGCAGGACCCCATTCGATTCAAGAATCTTTGCAGGCAGGTCCGGGACAAGTTGCCGGCCTCCGGCATGAGGGGGCCGGAGGCCAGGGAATTTCTCGAACCGCTGACGGGAATGATCGAGAACCCCGACGTGTGGCGAAACCCAGGCGAGGGCATGGCCGTGTTCCGGTCCCCGGAGATCCTGCGGACGTATCGCCTGCCCATCGCCATTTCGCAGACGGCCGTAGTGGACGACCATTTCCACCTGGGCCCGATGCTGCCGCTCTTTGGCGACGTGGGAACATTCCACGTGCTGGCCTTGAACCTGAATCAAACGGTCCTGTACCAGTGTACGCGCGACAGCATCTCCCCGGTCGATCTGACGGGTTGCCCCACCAGCCTGCGGGAGTCGATGAAATACGACATGGTGGAGGATTCGCAGCGGTTTCACACCGTGGCCTCCACCTCCGGCAAACTCATGGGCATCTCCAGCGGGCAAGGCACGTCCGCGACGGATGAGACGGTCCACAAGAAGACCATCTTTCAGTTCTTCCACGGGCTGGACCGGGCCGTCAACCGCCTGCTGGTCAACGGCGGGCAGAACTCCCCGCTGCTGCTGGCCGGCGTGCGATACCTCTGCGCGATGTACCGCGAGGTCAACAGCTATTCCAACCTGCTGCAACTGGAAGTCGCCGGCAGCCCGGTCATCGTTCCGCCCAGGCAACTGCATCGGCAGGCCATGGACGTGCTCCAATCCTACCGCCAGCAAGCGCTGGACCTGGCCCTGGTCCGGTACAACCGCATGGCCGGTTCGCCGCTGGTTTCGAGCGACCTGCGGCAGATCGTGATGGCGGCCTGCGACGGACAGGTGCAGACGCTGCTGATTCCCGAGGAGGCGAGGAAATGGGGCGTCTATGACGCGGCCACGCACACCGTGATCATTCACGAAAAGCCGCAGAACGGCGACGAAGACCTGATGGACCTGGCGGCGCTGCACACACTGATGCACGGCGGCGAAACGCACGTGCTGCCCGCGAACGCACAGACGGTCGGGCACAAGGCGGCGGCGATCCTGCGAGCCCCGGTGGCTACGATGGTGTAGTGTAGGGCGACCCAGGACAAGGGTGGCATGGCGACGCCGTTTGTCGCCATGCGAAGTCCGCGCGACCCAGTTCAAGGGTGGCATGGCGACGTTGTTTGTCGCCATGCGAAGTCCGCGCGACCCAGTTCAAGGGTGGCATGGCGACGTT
>CAZYDC010000364.1:1691-5650 GCA_964646065.1 uncultured Planctomycetaceae bacterium
TTGTTTGTCGCCATGCGAAGTCCGCGCGACCCAGTTCAAGGGTGGCATGGCGACGCCGTTTGTCGCCATGCGAAGTCCGCGCGACCCAGTTCAAGGGTGGCATGGCGACGTTGTTTGTCGCCATGCGAAGTCCGCGCGACCCAGTTCAAGGGTGGCAGGCGACGTTGTTTGTCGCCATGCGGATCGCCTAACTTTCGAGCGGTGGCAGCGATTCCCGGTCCAGCCGAATGGGCGTGTTCAATCCCTCCATCGCCGTTCGATAACTCGACCATGCCCAGTCTTCCGGACGTTCTACAAGCTTGCGACGAACGGGATTCAAGTGAACGTACTTGATCTTCTCGTGAATATCCTCGACCGAACGGAGGTTCCGGTCATATCCGCCGCCTCGCTCCCAGAACCTGTGGTAACTCTCGCCGTTGGGTTGAACGTCCAGCATGTGAGACAGGAAGGACGGATCGTTCTTTCGCAACCAAGCCAAGACCCTTGTCGTCATCGGCTTCTTGAGATGGTAGAGAATCTCGCTGATCGTCGTTTGCTCCGCTGGAAGCAGGACCAAATGAATGTGTTCAGGCATGATGACCCAGGCCCACAGGTCGAAGGGCGCCTTCCGACGGGCATTGTCCAAGGCCTCGATGAACCAAACGGGCGATTGCTTCCCGTTAAAGAAAGGTTTTTCATGGAAACAGGAGAACGTCAGATGGTGGGCCCGCCAGGGCATGTCCCACCGTTCACATCGCTTGCGGTATTTGCCGTTGGACCCGAGCATGATCGAAAGTGTATGGCGTCAGAAAGGCGATGGCAAGATGGTCTTGCCGAATTTCCCTGTGGCATGGCGACGCTGTTTGTCGCCATGCGGTATCGGAAAGTCCAAGACATGGCGACAAACAACGTCGCCATGCCACCCTTACATCGGGTCGCGCCGAATTCACATGGCGACAAACAACGTCGCCATGCCACCCTTACAGGTTCTTTATTTTGGGACGAGTTCGATCAGCGATACGTCCGGGCGGGAGAAGAAGCGAACGCGCGGCATGTGTCCGCCTTCCATCCCGATGCCTCGGTTGACGTTCATCATCGGCCCGCCCAGGTCGTACATGCCGCGCTCGAACCGCTTGCCTCCGCGGCAGAGCGTTACCAGGGCGCCGTAGAACGGCAGAGCGACCTGCCCGCCGTGCGTGTGCCCGACCAGCAGGAGATCGGTCTTGATCGGAATCTGGACGGCAAGGTCCGGGGCATGATACATCATCACGCTCAGGGCGCCGGGCGGCAGCTTATCCTGGAGAGCCGGGGCCGAATCCCAGTCCGGCCAGGCCACGCCCACCAGGTACAGCGTGGTGTCGCGAATCTTCACCGGCTGGATCTTCTTAATCAGTTCCGTCGCGCCGGTGCCGGCGTACAGGTCGATGCCGCGAAAGCTGTTCCACTCCCAGTTGCCGCGGACGGCATAGGTGGGCGCGACGGCGGCCAGGCGGGTCATCAGGCGGCGGAAGTTGGGCAGGCCTTCGACAGAGTTGATCGCGTCGCCGGTGAAGAGGATGATATCGGGCTTGAGGTCGGCGATGATGTCCGGCAGGCGGTCCTCCAGGCGGACCGTGGGGTCGCAGTGGGTGTCGCTGATGTGAACGATGCGGATCGGTTGGGCGCCCGTGGGCAGCTTGGCCGTGGCGACGGTGTAGCGGCAAACCTCCGGCCAATAAGGCTCGATGAAGTACGCGTAGGCGAAGCACAGCACGCCCACCCCGGCAAGCGACAGCAGCGTGCCGCGGCAGACGCGCCGCCATCTCGCCCGCATGGGGGCAGGCCGGCCCTGCCACCGGCGAATCGCCCCGCGCAGCAGAATCGCGGCCGACGCGATGTACACCGCGGCCACCGCCCCCAGGAACGCCAGAACCACGATCAGTTCCCTCACGGGCATGTTGTGTATCGCGAACTTGATAAAATTCATGCGGCGGTTACCTCGGCGCGACCGCGATCAAGGGTGGCATGGCGACGCTGTTTGTTTGTCGCCATGCGAATGGTCGCGCGATCAAGCATGGCGACAAGAAAACAACGTCGCCATGCCACCCTTGCACATTCTTGATGGATCGGACGCACCCATGATAGTCGCGCCACACGGTTTTTTGTCTGTCCAAACCGTCGCAAAAAGCGAATAATGTTGGTTTCGATATATGAGGATTTCCCCATGGCAGGTTATGACTTTGCGGCAATCGAGACGAAGTGGCAGCAGTACTGGGCCCAGCACGAGACTTTCCGTCAGCCCAACCCGGGCGAGGCGGGGTTCCGGGACAGGCCCAAGCTGTACGTGCTGGACATGTTCCCGTATCCCTCGGGCGCGGGGCTGCACGTGGGGCATCCGGAGGGCTACACGGCCACGGACATCGTCAGCCGCTACGGGCGGATGAAGGGGTACAACGTGCTGCACCCGATGGGCTACGACAGCTTCGGCCTGCCGGCGGAGCAGTACGCGGTGGAGCACGGCGTGCATCCGCGCCAGACGACGGCCGCCAACATCGCCAACATCGAGCGGCAGATCAAGATGTTCGGCTTCTCGTACGATTGGTCCCGCCGCCTGGCGACGACCGACCCGGATTACTATCGCTGGACACAGTGGATTTTCCTGCAACTGTTCAACTCCTGGTTCGACCCCGAAACGCAAACCGCCCGGCCGATCAAGGAACTGACCAACAAGCTCCAGAGCGGCAAGCTCGTCATCGGGCTGGACGGACAGATCGTGTCCGCGGAATTCTTCAACAAGATTCCCGAGCTGAACCTGAACTTCGCCAGCACCGGGCAAACGAAGTTTTACGAACTGCCGTTCAAGGACCGCCGGGCCGTCATCGACCAGTACCGCCTGGCCTACCAGGCCGAGGTTCCGGTGAACTGGTGCCCGCAACTGGGAACGGTGCTGGCCAACGAGGAAGTCACCAACGAGGGCAAGAGCGACCGCGGCAACTTCCCCGTCTACCGCCGGGCGCTCAAGCAGTGGATGCTTCGCATCACCGCCTACGCCGAGCGCCTGGAAAAGGACCTCGAACTGCTCGACTGGCCCGAGCCGATCAAGATCATGCAGCGGAACTGGATCGGCAAGAGCGTCGGGGCCGAGGTGGATTTTGTCTTAGGTAACACAGCCTTTCCAGGCTGTGCAGAGGTGACCCCAGGGAGCCAGGAATTGGAGCCTAATCAGCAATTCCTTAGAATCGAGGGCATAAACGAAGAGCACCGCCCACCTCTTTCGGCCAAGGACTTTGAAGGACACAATCCATACCCGCCGGGAGAGCCATCTCCCGAAAACCTGATGAAGCAGATTAGGAACTTGCCTCATCTGAGAATTCCAGGTGCAACCTACTTCGTATCATGGCACTGTCGGCCCGGCGTCGTTCTTAATGAGACAGAGAAAGAGACTGTTTTTCAGTCAATGCTGCATTGGCATGGGAGCCGCTGCATTGTTTTTGCGGCCGTTGTGATGAACGATCATGCTCACATGGTTCTGAGGCCACTTGCGGAATGGCAACTGGAGAAGATCACGCAGAGTGTAAAGGGCTATTCCTCTCGATTGATCAATCAGGAACGAGGAGAACGCGGGCACATCTGGGGAGAGGAGTCATTCGACCATATCGTGCGCGACTCGAACTGGCTGACCAAGTTCATCTACTACATTTGCGATAATCCCATAAAGAAGGGGTTGGCGGCAAAGTGGACGGAGTATCCATACCTCTTCATAAATGCTGATTTCGTCTTCACAGAAAAAGGCGAGGCGTTCGGGCATGAAGACACAGCCCGGAAAGACACAGCCTGGAAAGGCTGTGATACCGACGAATGGTTCGACCGCCGGCAGGATCGCGGCATGACCACGGAGCCCGAAGGGAATGTTATTCGCGTGTACACCACGCGCCCGGACACGCTGTACGGCGCGACCTACATGGTGCTGGCGCCCGAGCACGAACTGGTGGAGCAGATCA
>CAZYDC010000365.1:0-5645 GCA_964646065.1 uncultured Planctomycetaceae bacterium
AGATGTCCGGCGGCCCGGCCTGGCTGATAAAGCCGAGCGCCTCGGCGAGCGCGGCGGCCGCGGCGACGACAGAAAACTTGCCCGGCGAGGCGGAGTTGGCCCGCAACTGGCCGATGTTCCGCGGCCCGGGCGGCCTGGGCGTTTCGTCCGCCAAGAACGTGCCCACCAAGTGGGACGGAAAAACCGGCGAGGGCGTCTTGTGGAAGGTGCCCGTCCCGCTGCCGGGGCGGAGCTCGCCGATCGTCTGGGGCAACCGCGTGTTTGTGACCGGGGCCACGAAGGAGGCCCGCGCGGTTTTCTGCTTCGACGCGGACAAGGGCAAACTTCTTTGGCAGCAAACGGTGAGCGTCAAGGCGTCCGGCCAGGCCGGCGAGCCGAGCGAGTTTACCGGTTTCGCCGCCCCGACCCCCGCGACCGACGGCCTGCGGGTGTACGCGGTTTTCGCCAACGGCGACATCGCCGCGTTCGACCTGGCCGGCAAGCAACTGTGGGCCAGAAACCTGGGCTTCCCGGACAGCGCCTACGGCTTGTCGTCGTCGCTGGTGGCCTGGCGGGGGCGGGTGATCGTGCAATATGACCAGGGCGACGCGAGCGACAAAAAATCGTCGCTGATCGCCATCGAGGGCGCGACCGGCCAGAACGCCTGGGTCGTTTCGCGGCCGGTGGACGCGTCGTGGACCAGTCCGATCCTGATCGACGTGGGCGGCCAGAAGCAACTGGTCACGTCGGCCAACCCGTTGACCATCGCGTACGATCCGGCCGACGGGTCGGAGCTTTGGCGGGCGGAATCCGCGCTGGGCAAGGACCTGGCGACCTCGCCGGCGTTTGCGAGCGGGGTCGTGATGGTGGCCAGCAAGGCCGACAGCAGCGTGGACAGGAGCATCCTGGGGATTTCCCCCGGCGGCGCGCCGGGCCCGGCCGGCCACATCGTCTGGACCGGCCAGAAAGTGGACGCGGACGTTCCCAGCCCGCTGGGGATCGCGGGCGGCTTCCTGACGATCCACTCCACCGGCGACGCCGTTTACTGCGACGCCAAAGACGGCAAAGAGGTCTGGCGGCAAAAAATAACCGAGACCGGGGACATCTACTCTTCGCCGGTTGTCGCCGATGGACACATGTACATTTTGGACCGCCTGGGCAACTGCATCATCCTGAAGGCGGGGCGGGAATTCGCTTACCTGGCCACCTGCCCGCTGGGCGAGGCGTGCGAGACCATCCCCGCGTTCCTGGACGGCAAGATCATCGTTCGCGGCGAGAAGAACCTTTACTGCGTCGGGACGGGCAAATGAACGTTGATGTGTCATTTGTCGCCCGGGTCGTCCAGGAGCAAGGCCGCTCGCCCGAGGCGGCGATCCCGATCCTCCAGGCGCTGCAGGAGCACTACGGCTACCTGCCGCGCGAGGTGCTGGAGCGGGTGTGCGAACTGACGGAGATCACGCCCGCGCAGGCGGTCGGCGTGGCGACGTTCTACAGCCAATTCCGCCACCAGCCGGTGGGTCGGCACATGATCAGCGTCTGCCAGGGCACGGCCTGCCACGTGAAGGGCGCCGGTGTGGTGTACGAGGCGTTCCGCAACCTGCTGCACCTGGCGGGCGACGCGGACACCGACGCCCAGGGATTGTTCACGCTCCGCAAGGTGGCCTGCCTGGGCTGCTGCACGCTGGCGCCGGCGGTGCAGATCGACGAGGTGACGTACGGCCACATGACCCCGCAGGCGGCGGGCGGTGTGCTGCGGGACTTCCTCGCGCAGAAGGCCTCGCCCGCGCCGCGGCCGGCGGAGGGCGGGGCGCTGGGCGGCGGGCAGATATTGATCGGCCTGGGTTCCTGCTGCATCGCGCGGGGCAGCCAGAAAGTGCAGGAGGCGCTGGTCGAGGCGCTGGACTGGGCCGGAGCGAAGGCGACGGTCAAGCGGGTCGGCTGCGTCGGCATGTGCCACCAGACCCCGCTGGTCGAGGTGCGGGCGCCGGGCTCGCCGCCGGAATTTTACGCCCGCGTGAATGCGCAGGACGCGCGCGACATCATCGCGCGGCACTTCGGAACGCACGGCCTCGCGAGGCGGGCGCGGCACGCGGCGTCGGCCGCCGTCGAGCGGATCATGCTCGGCCGCGCGGACAAGTCGCCGCCGCTGGACAAGCGCCAGCCGGAGGTCGAGGCCTTCCTGCGGCCGCAAAGACACATCGCCACCGAGCACTGCGGCGAGATCAATCCGCTGGACCTCGAAGAGTACCTGCGGCACGACGGTTTCGCGGCCTTGGAGCGTTCGCGTGCAATGGGCCACCAGGCGGTGATCGCTCAAATCCAGGCCAGCGGATTGGCGGGCCGGGGCGGGGCGGGCTTTCCGACGGGCGTCAAGTGGGAATCGGTGCGCGAGGCGCAGGGGCAGACGAAATACGTGATCTGCAACGGCGACGAGGGCGACCCCGGCGCGTTCATGGACCGAATGCTGCTGGAATCCTACCCGTACCGCGTGATCGAGGGCATGGCCATCGCGGCGGGCGCGGTCGGCGCTGGCGAGGGCATTTTCTACATTCGCGCGGAGTACCCGCTGGCGGTCCGGCGCGTGACCGAGGCGATTGGGCACGCCGGCCAGGCCGGGGTGCTGGGCGAGTTCAAAATTCGGGTCGTGCAGGGCGCGGGCGCGTTCGTCTGCGGCGAGGAGACGGCCTTGATCGCCTCGGTGGAAGGCCGGCGGGGGATGCCGCGCTTGCGTCCGCCGTATCCGGCCAAGAGCGGGCTAAGCGGCCTGCCGACGCTGGTGAACAACGTGGAGACCCTGGCGCTGGTGCCTTGGATCATCCGCAACGGCGCGGGTAAATTCAGCGAGATCGGCACGGCCGGCAGCAAGGGCACGAAGGTGTTCGCGCTGGCGGGCAAGGTGCGCCGCGGCGGGCTGATCGAGGTGCCGATGGGCATGACGATCCGCCAGATCATCGAGCAGGTCGGCGGCGGCGTGGAGGACGGCCACACGTTCAAGGCGGTGCAGATCGGCGGGCCCTCGGGCGGTTGCCTGCCCGCGGCACTGGCCGACACGCCTGTGGATTACCGCGCGCTGAAATCCCTGGGCGCGATCATGGGCTCGGGCGGAATGGTCGTGCTGGACGAAGGCGACTGCATGGTGGACATGGCCCGGTATTTCCTCCAGTTCACGCAGAACCAGTCGTGCGGCCGGTGTACGTTCTGCCGCGTCGGCACGCGGCGAATGCTGGACATTTTGGACCGCCTCTGCGACGGCCGGGCCGCCAAGGGCGACCTGGCCGAGTTGGAGCGGCTGGCCCAACTGGTGCGGTCCAACAGCCTTTGCGGACTGGGCAAGACGGCGCCGAACCCGGTGCTGACCACGCTGAAATATTTCCGGTCGGAGTACGAGGCGCACCTCGCCGGCCAGTGCCCGGCCCTCAAGTGCAAGCCGCTGATTCAGTATGAGATCACCGACGAGTGCATCGGCTGCACGATCTGCGCGCAGAACTGCCCGGCCGACGCGATTGCCATGCGGCCGTACGAGAAACACGAGATCGACCGCGAGAAATGCATCAAGTGCGACACGTGCAAGATGCTCTGTCCGTCGCACGCGGTGAAGATCGTTTTGTCCGAAAAGAAAGAGTAAGGGTGGCATGGCGACGTTGTTTGTCGCCATGTCTTGGTGGCACCCCCAAGTCCGCTTGGGGGTGGTCTTGGTCGCCTGACAACCCAAGACACCCCCAAGCAGACTTGGGGGTGCCACCATGGCGGCAAACGACGCCGCCATGCCACCCATAAGAAGGTGATTTGTGCCTGAATTGTGGATCGACAATCTGAAGGTTGACGTGCCGGCGGGCGCTACGGTCCTGGAAGCCGCGCGGAAAGCGGGCATTGCCATTCCCACGCTCTGCCACCTGGAAGGGTGCAAGGCGTCCACCTCTTGCTTTGTGTGCGTGGTGAAGGTGGAAGGCCAGGATTACTTGTCGCCCTCGTGCGCGACGATGGTTCGCGACGGTATGCACGTGCGCAGCGAAACGGCCGAGGTCCACGCGGCGCGGAAGGCGGCGCTGGAACTGTTGATGGGCGACCACCTGGGCGATTGCCGCGGGCCTTGCCACACGGGCTGCCCGGCTGGCATGAACATTCCACGGATGATCCGCCAAATCGCCGCGGGCGACATGGCCGGCGCGATCGAAACGGTCAAGGCCGACATCCCGCTGGGTGCGGTGCTGGGGCGGATATGCCCGGCGCCGTGCGAAAAAGTTTGTCGCCGCAAGTTCCACGACGCGGCCGTGTCGGTCTGCCTGCTCAAACGTTTCGTGGCCGACTGGGACCTGGCCCGGCCGCAACCGTATCTGCCGCCTCGCCGCCCGCCGACGGGCAAACGCGTGGCCGTTGTCGGCGCGGGACCGGCGGGGCTTTCGGCGGCGTATTATTTGCTGTGCGACGGCCACGCGGTGAGCGTGCTGGACGATCACGGAAAAGTTGGCGGCATGTTGCGTTACGGGTTGATAGCGGCGGAGGGCGGACAGGATCGTTTGCCGCCGGCGGTGCTGGAGGCCGAGGCTGCCGTCATCGAGCGCATGGGCGCGAAATTCGAGTTGGGGCGAAAAGTGTTTCACGATATTCCAGCGGAGGAACTGCGGGGGCAATTCGATGCGGTCGTCCTGGCGACGGGGGCGATGGATCCTATTGGTGCGGAACTGTTGCGGGTTCAGGAACAAGGTGAGGCCGCGTCAATCGGTCAGGCGCGGCTGTTCGCCGCGGGCGGGGCCGCCGGGCATGGCGGCCGAATGGCCGTGCGGGCGCTGGCAGACGGACACGCGGTGGCGGGGAGGGTTACGCGATATTTGGCGGGCGAGACGAAAGAGCCCGCGAAGATTTTCAATTGCCGGATGGGCAAACCGCTGCCGGAGGAGTTGAAGAAGTTTCTTGAGGGCGTAAGCCCCTCCGCGAGCATCCAACCCGCCGAACCGTCGGCGGGCTTTGGAAAAACGGAAGCGGTTGCGGAATGCCGCCGGTGTTTGCATTGCGACTGCCGCAAGGCCGGCGACGAACATGCGCCGCCATACCCGTGCAAACTCCGCCATTGGGCGCAGGCGTACGGGGTGATGTCGGCGCATCGGGATCTGGCGGCGGCGAAAGCTGACGGAGGCCCGCACCCCGGCCGCGTGTTTGAGCAACTGGAGCATCCGCAGGTGATCTACGAGAGCGGCAAGTGCATCGCGTGCGGGCTGTGCATCCAGATCGCCTCGCGAGAGGGCGAGAAGGTCGGCTTGACTTTCATCGGCAGGGGCTTTGACGTACGCGTGGGCGTGCCGTTCGGCAAACCGCTGGCGGAAGCGCTGACCCGCTCGGCCGAGGCCTGCGCGGCCGCCTGTCCGACCGGCGCGATCTCAATTAAATAGGGACGGACCCCATTTATTCGGAAATAAATAGGGTCCGTCCCTATTTAATTTCGTGCCTATTTAATTCGCGCGCCGGCGTCGCTAGAATGCGGGCATGAACTCGAAACTGCCTTCTCCGATCGTGGTCGCTCGCGCGGGGCATGAAGTGGAGCAGCTTCTTGGGCGCGAGTGGCTGATGACGAACAAGCTTGGCTCGTACGCCTCCTCCACGGTGCTGGGGTGCAACACGCGGCGATATCACGGCCTGCTGATCGCGGCGACGCTGCCGCCGGTGGGGCG
>CAZYDC010000366.1:0-2238 GCA_964646065.1 uncultured Planctomycetaceae bacterium
GTTCCCAATGGTCAGCACGCCGCCGCGAGCCTCCGGCGGGATCGAGTCCAGACCCATGACCGACACTTTCTTCATCAGCTTTCTTCTCTTCGCCTAATGCCTGTTGCCTGATGCCTATTGCCTTCTTCTCACTTCGCCCACACCAGGGGCACGTCGTCGCCGGGGGCCTGGATCAGGTCGATCTCTACATCATATACCTGATGCAGGATTTCCCGCCGGATCACCTCGCGAGGCGGGCCCTGCGCGATCACCTTTCCGCCTCGCATCAGCAGCAGTTCGTCGGCGAAGTGAGAGGCCTGGTTGATCTCGTGGCTGACGCAGATGACGGCCATGCCCCACTCGTGCGCCAAGCGTTGCATGAGCTTGTGGATCATCAGTTGGTTCTTGATGTCCAGGTGGCTGGTCGGTTCGTCCAGGAGCATGACCGAGGGCTGCTGGGCCAGGGCCCGGGCGATCATCGCGCACTGGGCCTCGCCGCCCGAGAGTTCCTCCAGCGTGCGGCCGGCGAAGGCAAGCGTTTGCGTCATCTGCATGGCCAGGCGGGCGACGGCCAGGTCCTCCTCGCCCGCCAGCCCCAGCGCCCCGCCGTGCGCGAATCGGCCCATGAGCACCAGTTCCTGCACGCTGAACGCGAAGGCCGACAGCGGCGTCTGCGGCACGTACGCCATCAGTTTCGCCAGTTCACGAGCGGAGTATCGCTCGATCTCCTTGCCGTCCAGCAAGAGGCCGCCGCGGTCGAGCTTGAGTTGGCGGAGCATACATCGCAAGAGCGTGGTCTTGCCCGAACCGTTGGGCCCGAGGATGCACAGCAGCTTGCCGGTCGTCGCCGTGAAGCTCACGCCGCACAGCACCGGCAGGCCTTGCGGATAGGCGAAGTGTACGTCGCGGGCCTCGAAGGCATGGGCGGTGTCGGTCATACGCGCACCTGCCCGCGTGTAGCATGGGCATCCTGCCCATGAGTCGCACGGGCATCTTGCCCGTGTGTAGCATGGGCATCCTGCCCATGTCTTTGCTGTTGCTGTTGTTGTCGCTGTTGCCTTTGTTCTTCTTCCGATGATGAGACAAAAGAAGAAGATGAAGAAGATGATGAAGTAGAAACCACGGGCGAGACGCCCGTGGGACTCATGGGCGGGACGCCCATGCTACGAGAATGCGGATTCACTTTCATACGCGCACCTGCCCGGTCCGCCTTCGCAGCAGCAAAATAAAGAACGGTCCGCCCAGGATCGCCGTCAGCACGCCCACGGGGATTTCGCCGATGCTGAGCATCGGGCCCAGCGTGCGGCAGAGCGTGTCGGCGACCACCAGGAAGATCGCGCCGACGAATCCGCACGCGATCGCCAGTGTGCGATGGTCCGGGCCGAAAATCATCCGGCAGACGTGCGGCACGATCAGCCCGACAAACCCGATCGGGCCCGCCCGCGCCACGCACACCGACGTGATCAGGCCGACCACGACGAACGTCTCCACGCGGAGCCGATGCACCGACACGCCGCTCGACGACGCCACCGCATCGCCCAGGCCCAGCGTGTTGAACTGGTTGCCCAGCAGGAACAGCCACGCCCACCCGGCCGCCACCACGCACGCCCAGCCGCCCAGCGCACAGAAGTCCGAGGCCGGCACATCCGGCATCCGGCCCATGCCCCAACTGACAAACTCGATCACCTTGTTGCGGTCGCTCAGTAGCAATATCACCAGCATCAGTGCGCCGTTGAACACATTAATAATGACGCCCGAGAGCAAGAGCACGTACGGGTCCAACCGCCCCCGCCGCTGCGCGATTCCGTAGACCAGCAGGCAGGTGCCCATGGCCCCGGCCAGCGCCAGTGCGGGGGTGGTCAGCATGGCGCCCAGTCCGGCGGCGGCGGCCAGCATCGGCCCCAGGCCCACGCCCACGCCCGCACCGCTGGAAATGCCCAAAATGTACGGCTCAGCCAGCGGATTCCGCAGCAGTGCCTGCAAGGCCATGCCCCCCACCGACAGCCCCGCGCCCACCATCGCCGCCGCCAGCGTGCGGCCCAAACGCAATTCGTAAAACACCTGCCAAGTGAATTTGAGTTCGCCGATCATCGCGCAGGCCAGGCACACGGCCACCAGCGCCGCCGACCCGCACAGGCAATACAGGACCAGTTTCAAGAATGTGACACGCGGCCGAAGGCGTGGCGCGGGCGTTTCCGGAGTCGGTGGCGATCCTGTCGTCATTGGACCTCCCCAAGGGTGCCACCCTCAAGCGACGCT
>CAZYDC010000366.1:2248-5637 GCA_964646065.1 uncultured Planctomycetaceae bacterium
TGCCGATTCATGTCCATCTGTAATCCCATGCCCGCGCAGACTTGGGCATGGCACCCATCAGTCCACCCATCAATCCCGTCAATCCCATTGATCGACGAACGCGAATTTCCGTGAATCATGTCGGCAAGGTCGGCGGTAAGCTTGGCGATCTTGCCGGTGGGGATTGTCCAGTTGGGGTCGGAAACCACGAACACCTTTTGGCCGGCGACGGCGGGCAAGGTCTTGAACGACTGCCATCGCGCCCGCGCCTGCTCCTCCTGGCCGGGGTCCACCCAGCAGACCAGTACGTCGGGCGCAAGGCTCAGGATGCTCTCCATGCCCAGGTTGGCCCAGCGCGGATACTTTTCGGCCGCGTCCACACCGCCGGCCTTTTCGATCATGTCGTGGGTAAAACTGCTCCGCCCGCCGGTGCCGGGGTTTTCGTAACCGATCACAAAAAGCACTCGCGGCCGCGACAGCCCCTTGACGCGCTTGGCGACCGCGTCCAGTTGCGATTGGAAATCACCGGCCGCCCGCTCGCCGGCGGCCGCGTCGCCGCAAAGCATGCCGATCCGCCTCATGGCCGCCGGGATATCGGCCAGCCGCTCGATGTCGAAATGCTCGATCTTGACGCTCGGCCGCAACCGCTGCACGGCCGCGAAGGCGACCGGGTTCTGCTGGATCATCAGCACGTCCGGCTCGACGGCCAGGATCGACTCGGCGCTGACGGAGAGCGGGTCGCCCAGGCGAGGCCGCTCCTGCCCTGCCGGCAGGGTGCATCGCGTGGTGACGCCCACGACGTGCTCGCCCAGGCCCATCGCAAACGTCATGTCTGTTAGAGCCGGCGCGAACGTGACCACGCGGGGTGACGCGGCCGCCTGGCGCGGGGCCTCCTTGCGGCAGCCCGCCAGCGGCAGCGACGCCAAAACGGTCAATATCAGCATTATTCGCAGCACGCGACCGGATCCTCAAATTGCATCGACAGCGCGATGGTAGAGTCGCCCGGCGAGACTGTCAAGCAATGTCGCGTGGCGATTCTTCTGGCGTCTCTCCCGTGGCACCCCTCTTCGTGGCACCCCCAAGTCTTCTTGGGGGTGTCTTTGGCGTGAGGGACTGTCCCCATTTTGAAACAGCCCAAAATGGGGACAGTCCCTCGGACACCCCCAAGCGGACTTGGGGGTGCCACAGGAGCCTTACGAAAAATGGATCCGAAAAAATGAAAAATGTTTTGCACGGCTAAGCGCGGCCAGCCATGAAGTTATGTGTAGAGTATTTTTTATTGTATCGTATTTTTCAAATAACATTGAAACTCATGGTATAATACACCTGTCCGTTAGGGACGCTGGGCGTGGGCCTGTAAGCCTGCGACAGTCTTTTGATGCTGAGTACGTTGCGCGGCGGCCATCCCTGGCCGTTGCGTCGGGGCTGGCGGCCGAGAAATGGATGGCCGGAACCCGGAACGCGTCCCACGCAAACCTGATAGAGGTTTGCGAGTGCGCCTTTACCCTGAGCTTGTCGAAGGGTTTGACATGTGAATATGAGCGGAAGTAAATGACGAGTGCCCGGAATGGACACGTAGGCGAGCTCTGCGCCGATTCTTCAAGCCGACAGAGGGCAAGATTAAAAGGATTAACATGATTTCAGGATGAAAGACTTCTTCTGTTAAATCCTTTTAATCTGTTAATCAGGCAATCCAGGCCCTTACCACCCACAAGGGAAATTTCAAGAACACGCGAAAAAGAGGTGATCAAAAATGACAACATACTGCAAACACAGTGCTTGCGACTTTGGGCAGCTCCCAAAACGGGTTCCAATGGCTTCTCAGCGGGTTCCAGTGAGCCGCCTGCGCGTTCTAATGAGCCGCCTGCCCGTTCGGGTGGCTTCCCGACAGGTTCCAATGCGTTCCAAACATATACGTATAGCGGGTAAAACCCCCGGTTTGGGATAATCTCTCGGGGCGGGCCTATGCTGTAATAGGGACATTATAAGGATCGAGATTATGGCGAAGAACAAAAACGACAGCCTCGCCGAGGCGGTGCATCGTTTCGTGTTGCGAGGCTTTACACCGCATTACGGCCAGTTGGCCGGCGCGTTCGGCACACACCCCGCGTGGCAGGCGATGCGTCAGGTCGGCAGCGAACTGTGGTTGGACACCGGAGACATCGACAAGATCTCCAGGAACTGGACCCGCGAGTTCACGGCCGTCACGACCAACAACACGCTGCTGAACCGGGAGGTCCAGACCGGCCGGTATGACCAGTTCATCGTCGAGGCGGCCGAGGTGCTTAAGGACTACGCGCTCGACGACCGGCGGCGGCGGCTGGAACTGGCGTTCATGCTCAACGCCCACCACGCCCTGCGGCTGGTGGAAAAGTTCGACGCGTTCGTGTCGGTCGAGGAGCACACCGACCTTGCCGACAGCGTGAGCGAGGCCCTGGAGTACGCCCTGCGGTATCGGGCGATTTGCCCGGAACGGTTCTACGTGAAGATCCCGTTCACTCCGGCCGGGCTGCTGGCGACGCGGCTGGCGTGGCGCGAGGGCATCGCGGTCAACCACACGCTGGGGTTCTCGGCCCGGCAGAACTACGTGATCGCCCGGATCGGCAGGCCGCGATTCGTGAACGTGTTCCTGGGGCGGCTCAACCAATTCGTCATCGACAACAAACTCGGCGACGGCGCGTATGTGGGCGAACGGGCCACGGTGGCCTCGCAGGAGGCGATCCGCAACCTTCGCCGCACGTACGACACGCCCTGCCGACAGATCGCGGCCAGCTTCCGCGACGCCCAGCAGGTGCGCGACCTGGCCGGGGTGGACGTGCTGACCATGCCCGCGAAGGTGGCGATGGGATTCCTGGACATGGACCTGCGGCCGATGGAGATCGACAACCGCTCGATGCAGACGTACCGGCCGACGCTGGCCAAGGGCGTCGATCCGGAGGCCATCCGACTCGAGACGCTCTGGGAGGTCGGCGAACTGCTGGCGGCGACCGTGGACGAGTTGGAGAAACAGGCCGACCTGGACCACATGTCGCCGGCGGAGCTGGTGAACTTCTTCGGCGTGCGCGGCTGCGGCGATTTCCTGGTGCCCTGGACGGACCAGCAGCGGGCCACCAGCGCCGCCGAGGGCAAAATACCTCGGCTGGATAACTGGCGCAAACCATTGGAGGACAAGGTCATAGGCCTTGACAGCCTGATGAACCTGGCCGGGCTGAACAGCTTCATCAAGGACCAGGAGCAGATGGACCGGCGAGTCGAACAGGTGCTCGCCCACCAGATGCAGAGCTGACGGCGGAGTTGGCGGCGTAGCACGGGCATCCTGCCATTCGGGTATCATGCCCAAGTCCGCGCGGACATGTTGGCTCCCCGCTGTTTTGTGTGGGTAGATTTGGGGGACCTGTCCCCCAAGCCCC
>CAZYDC010000367.1:0-5634 GCA_964646065.1 uncultured Planctomycetaceae bacterium
AATCGACGGCATCGTCCAGCGTCAGGAACTTTATGCCACCGAGGGGAAATACGCCGGTCACCTTCAGATCGTGGGTCTGAGAAATGGGTTCCTGGCATTCGATGACCTCGCCAGGGCCAGTTGCAGGCTCAGCGGGGTCATGTCGGCGGAACACGCCACGGAAGGCGGGTCATTTCTGGGCACCTCGCGAGACGCCGCTCTGTTCGGGGTGTTCGGGGAAAAGAAACGTCTGGCGAGGCTCAAAAGCATTGTCAAAAAGTTGCGAGACAATAATTATGATATTCTCTATGTAATTGGCGGCGACGGGAGCATGAAGGCCGCCCATGCTCTTTGGGTCGAGGCGGAGAAGCAATGGGCGGCGGAAGGTGGGCAGCGGCTCTCCGTCGTGGCTGTGCCCAAGACCATGGACAATGACGTCCTATGGGTGTGGCAGGCATTTGGTTTCATGTCGGCCGTCGAAAAAGGACGTGAGATCATTGAGCAGATCGGAACGGAGGTGGCATCCAATCCAAGGCTGTACGTGGTCCAATTGTTCGGTTCCGACTCGGGTTTCGTGGTCAGCCACGCGGTGCTGGCCAGCAAAGGGCGGTTGTGTGACGTGGCCCTGATCCCGGAGATCGACTTCAGCATGCCCAAGTTGGCGGATCGTATGCGAACGAAAATCAGGGAGCGAATGCAGCCGCCGAGGGCGGAGAACCCTTGGGCCCTGCTGCCTGGGGGGATGGTCGTTATGGCGGAGACCGCGATTCCCAAAGATGCCCTGGAGTACGTGGACGATGAGCAAATCGGGTTGAGCGCCGGTGAGAAGGAGCAGATCCGGAAGTATTGCAGAATGCGGGACAATGGCAAGCGAATCCAGGGGCAGACCGATGAGAATCTGCGGAGCGCCGGGTTGAAAATCGTCAGCCGGGGAGTCGCCAATCTGCTCCAGAGGACCGACCCCGACGAAGTCGTTGGCGACCCGGTGTGGAGGAATCTGAGGGTGTTCACCAATGAACCTCGGCATCAGCTTCGGGCCATTCCGCCCAGTTGCACGGACATTATCTTCGGCAACCGTTTGGGCACGCTCGCCGTGGACAACGCCATGGCCGGCTACACCGACTTCATGATCAGCCAATGGCTCACTGAATATGTCCTCGTGCCGCTGCAACTCGTCGTTCTCGGCCGAAAACGGATTCCCAAAGAGGGCATGTTCTGGCAGTCGGTAATGGCAAAGACGGGCCAGGATAGCCTGGAGTAGGCCGGTGTGATGAGGAAGGATGCAGCGTCAATAACACGCAGCTGTCCATCGGTCAGTGCTCCCTAGCCGAATTATGCGTCCGCGCGGGCAGGGGGATCAACCCTTTTTTTTCCCTTGGGGCATTGCGAGTGAGGGGGTAAATTGTCCGCCGTTCTATTTTCGATTTGTTGCGGCAAGTACTGCTGAGGCGAACATGACTGAATTGCGTATTGAGCCGTTGACGATTCCGGCGGCGGACCTGGGCCCGGAGAATCCGCTGCCGATGTTTCGCGGTGAGGCGGAGCATGTTGCCGTCGACGTGGTAGGCTCGGTGGCGGCGGAGGAACGGCGGCATTTCGGCTGGCAGACCGCGTGGCGCGTGCTGCCGTACCGAATGCAGGACGGTTACAACCGCCGGAAGCGTCCGCGGGAATTCCGGGCGGCCGTGCTGCAGAACGAAATCCTGCGGGCCACGTTTCTGCCGGAACTTGGCGGGCGGCTGATTTCGCTGCTGCATAAGCCGGCCGGGCGCGAATTGCTGGACCGCAATCCGGTTTTCCAGCCGGCCAACTTGGCGCTGCGCAACGCGTGGTTCAGCGGCGGCGTCGAGTGGAACGCCGGCCTGCTCGGCCACCACTATCGGACCTGCGACCCGGTGTTCGCCGCGCGCGTGGCCGGGGGCGGCGGCGAACCGGTGCTGCGGCTTTACGAATGGGATCGGGTCAAGGGATTCTTTTACCAGATGGATTTCCATCTGCCGCCGCAATCGCCGTTCCTGTTCGCGCGGATCCGGTTGGTCAATCCGCACGACTGCGAACTGCCGATGTACTGGTGGACCAACATCGCGGTGCCCGAGACGCCGGACGCGCGGGTGCTGTGCCCAGCCGAGTCGGCGTTCTATGGCTTTGGCGGGAAGTTGGGCGTGGCGCGGCTCCCGGTGGTTTCAGGAATGGACGTGACCTACACGGCCCGCGTCGACCATGCCGGGGAGTTTTTCTTCCGCATCCCGCCCGATCAGCGTCCGTGGGTTGCGCATCTGGACGGACAGGGGCGCGGGCTAATCCACGCCTCGACGCGGCGGTTGAAGGGCCGGAAATTGTTCAACTGGGGGGTCAACACGGGCGGCAGGCACTGGCAGGAGTTTCTTGCCGTGCCTGGGAGTGCGTACCTGGAAATCCAAGCTGGTCTGGGCCGGGTGCAGGCCGAAAGCCTGCCGATGCCGCCTCGTGCGGAATGGACCTGGACCGAAGCGTTCGGCCTGCTGGAGGCGGACGCGCGCCAGGTTCACGCGGAAGACTGGAACCAAGCGTGGCGGGCCGCGGAATCGGCCCTGGACGAACAACTGCCGCAATCGCGGATCGACGCCCTTGACAAGCAATTTGCTGCCGTGACGGCGCGGGCGCCGAACGAGATTTTGTCGCGAGGTTCGGGCTGGGGCGCGTTGGAACGGCGGCGGCAGGGGGCCGGATTTCCCGAGGAATTGGTCTTCGACAATCTTGGCCAGGAACAATCGCCGTGGTTGGCCCTGCTGGAGCACGGCGAGTTGCCGCTCGCCGACGCGCCGGGCTCGCTGATGGTGCAGCCGGAGTGGCGCGAACTCCTGGAGCGGGCTTTGGCGGCGGGGCGCGGCGATCACTGGCTGTCGTGGTGGCACTTGGGCAACATGCGGATGGAATTCCACGACCTCGCCGGCGCCAGGGATGCATGGGAGCAATCGTTGAAGCGCCGCCGCACCGGATGGGCGTTGCGAAATCTTGCGGTGGCGGCCGGGCGCGAAACCGAGGGCGAATCAGGGGCGCCGGCCTCGGCGATCGCGGCGGGCCTGGCTGCGACGCCGGACGCGTGCGACCTGCTGCGCCAAGCCTGGGAGTCCGGGCCGCGGATTGTCGCGCTGGCCATCGAGTACGCGCGGGTGCTCCTCCAGTTGGAGCGGTATCAGCCGCTCCTGGAGTTTGCGGCCTCCCTGCCGCCCGATTTCCGGCGAAACGACCGGATCGTGCTGCTGACCGCCCATGCCGCCCTGCGCACCGGCCGCTTCGACGAGGTCGATGCGGTCTTCCGTCAAGAGTTCGCGACCGTGCGGGAAGGTGAACTGGCCCTGACGGATTTGTGGTTCGAGTTCCACGAGCGCCGCATCGCCGCCCAGGAGAACGTTCCGCTGGATGACGCGCTGCGCCAGCGCGTGCGCCGCGAATTTCCGCCGCCGGCCAGCATTGATTTCAGAATGATCGGCTGACCGCGCGCCGCCCATCGCGATAGATGCGGCAGACCGCCGTGTGTGAACATCGCTCGCACCACCGGTCGCAATAGTTGAAGATGCCGTCGATGAATCGTTGTTGTTTCATGTTGTCGATAATCCGGCGTTTCTCCGATGGGTTTGCGGTCAGGTCAGGAGCAGCAATTTCGTCGGCCCCTGAACGTCATGCTTGCCTCTAAGTTTCTGAAGTCGCCTATACTGAGAGGTGCCGGGCGGGATATGGATGCCTCCACTGGCAACCCAATGATACTCGCGGCGCAATGCGCGGAGTTGGACGTTCTGGGGCTCTTGAAGGAAGGAAACCAGCCAGACCGCCTTCTTTTCGACCTCGCCCACATTGGACGACCCCGCCGGGTGAACTTCGACAAAATAGGCAATTGGCTCGCCCTTCCGGCTATAACCGATGACGTAGTCCCAGAGGTTGCAATTCGGGTGTTTTGTCCTGCAATCGCATTCGATGTTGGCGCTTCCCAAGACGCACGAAGAATTTCTCGCGCGAATCCTGGGACGGCCTTCCTTAATCGCCTGAAGACCCTTATGAAAGGTCAGCGGGGCCCCCCTACGGACGGCTTGCAAAAATTTCCGATCATGGCCTGCGCGCATGCTGGCGTCCCCTTCCGATTGCGTTGCCGACGATGTCGGCAGTTCTGCCAGAGAAGCCGGTCACGCCACCCCATCCCGAAACGTTCTCGTCCGTGTCGCCGGGGTCCAAAGACGAGATATCACGAATGAATGTTCCCCTTCTAGGCAAGCGATCAAAATAAAAGACCCGGCAATCCTTCTTCAATGCGGCGGCAAGAACGCGCCGAACGGCTGTATTGGACCTATGCAGACCGAATATTTCCCCGAGGGCTTCAATGGCGATGCCGCTTGGAACGTCCTTGAATTCCCGAAGGGCCCAGGCAATGTCAAGCACAACCGGAGAATGGGTGGAAACGACCACCTTGTATCCGCACGCGATAAGGTCGAATATCGCCAGACAGAAAGATATGATTGCCTGGGGATGAAGTCCCGCCTCGGGTTCCTCGACGACGATGGTTTTGATTGGAAAACCCTTTGAAACACGTCTCCCCCCGGGCAAACGGTAAAGCCCCAGAAGCAGGGGGGTAAACTCTCGCTGACCGGCGGACCATGCGCTGTAGGGCAACGGGGTGTTGCTTCCAGCGGGTACAATCACCAATCGCTTTCGCAGTTGACTTGTCGCAATTCTGAGTCTGCCGTCAGCATAGATTGCCTTGTTCAGCATACCCCCGAGTTCCTCCAGCCAAACCAGCTTGTCAGGGGAGATGCTCTTCATCGAAAGCAGGCTTGGCTGATCCAGAACTTGACGGAGAACATCGCTGAACACCCTCATGCAGTAGGGCGCTTCCGCCGATCGTCCCAGGGGCGATGGCCAACCGTCCTGCAGAACGAGAACCCTCTGGGCCGGGATGTAGAAGACCGATTCCTCGGCCCGGTCCCCATTCGGGGAGGCCACTACTTTTTCGTAGAAATCGAAACGTCCTCCACCGTCAACTTCTATTCTGGTGCTGCCGTCCTTCCAGATCGATTGCATTCCAGCGCCAAAAAAGAGAGAAAGATAGTGCTTCAGTCTCGTCGAAGAATCCGCATCTTTCATCCAGGAATAACCGTATTCTCGCAGGGTCTTGCGTATTGCGGCGGCGTCGGTAATGGCCTTGAACAGTTGAGCGAAAAGGCTTTTTCCGCTGGCCTGCGGGCCGACCAACACGGTCAAGTCGCCGAATTCCACGGTTCCATTTTTGATGGGACCGAATGAAGAGACTGACAAAGTTTTCATCGCAATGCTCCTTGGAAGGAACACATGTTTACCACAACGTTCACATCAAGTCGCGATGTTTTCAATCCCACGATTCACCTTTCCACCTCAATCTTGAACGCCAGCGCCACGTTCGCATCCGGCAGGCGGGTGTTGGCGAGCAGGTCCGCCGGCACTTCGATGGTCAGCGCGTGCGGATCCTGCGCGTACTTGAACGAATGATCCACGCCCAACATGCGGACCTGCGAGCCGCTCTTGGCGCGCACGCCGGTCAGGCGAACCTGGGCCGTCGTGTTCTGCCAGTTCAGCAGGAACGCGTAGACCGTCTTGCCGTCCTTGGCGCGGGTGTAGCGAACGTTTTCGCCCTCGCGCCAGACCTGG
>CAZYDC010000368.1:0-5606 GCA_964646065.1 uncultured Planctomycetaceae bacterium
GCATGGCCGTGTAGCCCAGCAGCGTCTGGAGCAGGATCGGCAGCATCGCCATGCTTCCATAGAGCACGAACCCCAGCAGGAACATCGTGATCACCGCCCCCATGAAATTGCGGTCCTTCAGGAGGTGCAGCTCGATCATGGGGTCCTTGCTTCGCAATTCCCATAGGATTCCGCCCACCAGCGCCAGCCCGCTGATGACCATCGTGATCACGATGAAGTTGGACTCCAGCCAGTCCTCTCGCTGGCCCTTGTCCAAAACGAGCTGCAGCGCCCCAAGGCCCACGCCCAGCAGGCCCAGGCCGATGTAGTCGATCTTGAGTGTCTTGAGGTCGCGCCGCCGCAGGTAGGGCGGGTCCTCGAGGAATACCGACATGAGCATCAGGCTGACCACGCCCACCGGAACGTTGATGAAGAAGATCCACCGCCAACTGTAATTGTCGGTGATCCACCCGCCGACCGTCGGGCCGACGATCGGCGCGACCACCACGCCCATGGCGTAGATCGCCATCGCCATGCCACGCTTCGAGGGCGGGAAGCTCTCGGCAAGAATCGCCTGCGCCAGCGGCTGCAACGATCCGCCGCCCACGCCCTGAAGGATGCGGAAGACTACCAGCGTCCCCAGCGTGGGGGCGAATCCGCACATCAGCGAACTGCCGATGAACAGGGTCACGCAGATCATGAAAAGCCGCTTGCGCCCGAACAGCGTCGAGAGCCACCCGCTCAGCGGCAGCACGATGGCGTTGGAGACCAGGTACGAGGTCAGCACCCAGGTGCTCTCGTCGATGCCGGCGGAAAGGTTGCCCGCGATGTTCGGCAGCGAGACGTTGGCGATGGAGGTGTCCAGCACCTCCATAAAGGTCGCCGACATCACGGTAAACGCGATCCACCAGGGGCTGGACTTGGGCCGCCACAAGGCCATCGCGTCGGGCGAGATGGTTGCGTTGGCGGTCATCGCACCTTAATGCTCGGCATCACGGACATGCCCGGGCCCAGCGGGTAATCGGCGTGGTTGAGCTGGCCGGCGTCGAACGTGATCTTCACGGGCACGCGCTGCACCACCTTGACGTAATTGCCGGTGGCGTTCTCGGGCGGCAGCAGGCTGAACCGCGCGCCCGCGCCGCGTTGAATGGAATCCACCTTGGCCTGGAATTCCTTGCCCGGATACGCGTCCACCTTCACGGTCACCGGTTGGCCCGGGCGGATGAGCGTCAACTGCGTTTCCTTGTAGTTGGCGGTCACCCACACGTCGGCGGGAACCAGCGCGGCGATGGCCTGACCGATCTGAAGGTAGGCGCCCTCCTCGACGCTCTTACGCGTGATGCGGCCGTCCTCGGTGGCGAAGATTTTGGTGTACGACAATTGCAGGTCGGCCTGACGCACGGCCGCCTCCAGTTGCGCGATGTCGGCGGTCGCGCCTTCCTGCTGGCTGACGCTGGATTCCATTCGCGGTTTGACGATGTTGGCCTGCGCGATGCGGGCCTGGGCCTCCACGACGCCCGCCTGCGCCTGCGACAGGGCGGCCTGCGCCTGTTTGACCGCCTCGCCGGCCGTCACGATGCCCGCCTGGGCCTCACGCAACTGTGCCTCGGCGGCAGTGATTTTCTTTTTGGCCGACTCCAGCTTGGCCGCGGCGGAGGTGGCGGCGGCTCGGGCGTTGTCGAGCTGCTGGCTGGTGGCGCTGCCGGCCTTGAAGAGCTGCTCGTACCGTTTCGCGTCGGCGTCGGAGCGGGTGGCCTCGGCCCCGAAGGCCCCGGCGTCCGCCCGCGACTGTTCCAAGGCCGCCGCGGCGCTGGCGGACATCGCCTCCGCTTCCACCTGGCGGCTCTGGGCGAAGCCCACTTGCGTCTGGGCGCTGGTAACACCGGACTTGGCGATCTCCAGGCCGGCGCTCGCGACATCCAGGTCGGCCTTGGCGGTGGCGCTGACCAGGTCCACGTTCACGTCGGCGGTGTGTTTGCGGGCCTTGGCAACGGCGAAGGCGGCCTGAGCCTGTGCCAGGCGGGCTTCGAAGTCGCGCGGGTCGATCTCCACCAGCAGGTCGCCCTTCTTGACGTCCACGTTGTCGTTGATGCAGACCTTTTTGACCACGCCCGAGACCTGCGGGGCGAGCTGGATGATGTGGCCGTCGATGAACGCGTCGTCGGTTCCCTCGTAATCGCGAGTGGCGTACCAGTACGTGCCGGCGCCGGCGGCGCCCAGGATCAGGAGGATCAGAAGGATCACCCTTTTTCGCCGCTTGGGCGCAGCGGGCGGCACGGCGACGTTGTTTGTCGCCATGTCCGGGGCTGGAGCGCCGGCGGGCGGTGGTGTTGGTGCGGGGGCGGCGGGAGTGTCAGTCATTGCGAAAGCCTTTCTCAGGAATGTTTTGTTGAAGGTCCGCGCGCGGGGCGAGTGGCGCGGCCGGTGGGGGTTGGGGGTCTTGCCCCGGCCGCCCGCATCCGGTCCAGCCCGCCCAGCGTGAATTCGGTAATGTGCCGGGCCAGGTCGCCAATGCCCTGCGGTGTGCCGGGCGGCGAGTGTTTCATGATTCGCAGCGGGTTGTCAGCCAGGCGGTAGAACACGCACATCCCCAGCACCGTCAGGGTCATGCGGTCCAGGGTCTTAGGGTCGGCGACCAGCGGGGCGAGGGTGGTTTTGAACGCCTCCAGCGTGGGCCGAAAATAATCGCGGCAAATCTGCCCCAGGGCGGGCGTGGGGTCGGCGAATTCCTGCATCATCAGCTTGCCGTGCCACGACGGCCAGCCGCCTTCCAGCAGGCGCCTCAGGAAGGCCTCGATCAGCGTCCCCAGGCGCTCGCGGGGATCGGCCCGGCCTTCCAGAGCGCCCGCCAGCGGGTATTTCTCCGTCGCCGAGCGATGCGCGTGCCGCAGCACGGCCTCGTACAGTCCCGCCTTGTTGCGGAAGTGGTAATTGACGGCCGCCACGTTCGCGTTGGCCCGGCGGCAGATGTCGCGCACTTGCGCTGCGCGGAACCCTTTTTCCGCGAAGACCTCTCCCGCCGACTGGATCAACCGCAGGCGCGTCCCGGGCGGCGCCGGGTCGCCGCGGGGCGAACTGGTTATAACAGGTGTTTCAAACACGCGTTTGATTTTATCACGCGGCTGTGGATTGTCAACGGGGATTCCGTCTTTTCAGAGCACTGTTGGAACATCCCACTGCGCCGACAAGCAAGCTGACGTGAGATCCAGCTTGCTTGTCGGCGCCGTGGGGGCACCTCGTGACGTTGTGACGCTCGCCCTGCGATGGACGCTGTCGATTGGCGCTTGTCCGCGATGCGGGCGAATGCGTAGAATGAAGCCTGTCCTTGTTCCGCAACCCCCGACGATGGATGGAATATGATCGACTTTCACACTCACACGTTCTTGTCCGACGGCGAACTGGTGCCGGCCGAGCACATCCGCCGCGCGGAGGTTCATGGCTACCGCGTGCTGGGGATTTCGGACCACGCGGACTTCGCGACGATGGAGTTCTGCGTCGCCGCCGCCCGCCTGGCCGCCGGGGCGGAAAACGAACTGGGGCGCATGACCGTGATCGCCGGCATCGAGCTGACGCACGTGCGGCTGGTGCATGTCGCGCGGTGCGTCGAGCGGGCCCGCAAGCTCGGGGCGCAGTGCGTCATCATGCACGGCGAAACAGTGGTCGAACCGGTGGAACCGGGGACCAATCGCGCCGCCATCGAGGCGGGCGTGGACATCCTGGCCCACCCCGGCCTGATCGCGCCCGAGGACGTCAAGCTGGCTGCCGAGCGGGGCGTACGGTTGGAAATCTCCGGCCGATGCGGTCACAGCCTGACCAACGGCCACGTCGCCCGGTTGGCCCGGGCGGCCGGGGCCAAGCTGATCTTCGGCAGCGACGTCCATTCGTGCGGCGACTTCCCCAACCGCACGTTCGCCGAAACGATCTGTCGCGGCGCGGGATTGTCGGACGAAGAGATCGCCGCGATGTTCGCGGACGCGGAGCAGTTGGGGAAAAAGCTATCCGGTGGATGAGATGATTCCCTGATTACCCGGGAGTTTCCTCTTCAAAGGTCTTACGACGCCGACAGGCAAGCCGATATTCCGTCCAGCTTGCTTGTCGGCGTCGTTGTGTTGCCGCTAGCGATTTGACGATTACTTGTCACTCTCGAATCTCTTCCGATCTTCCGGGGTTACGTAGGTCTTGAATCGGTCCTCGTGCATCCATTTGTCGAAGAGCGGGGCGCCCTTCCAGTTCTCGAGCGTATCGCGGACCTGCGGGGCCAGGGGGCGGTCGATAACGGTCTTTCCGTTGTCCTCGATCTTGATGTGCCCGCCGACGGCGCCTTCGCGATTGAAAAACACGGTGTAGCTCATGCTGTCGTAGGTGAATGCGATGCCGCTCTGGCCGGCTTCTTCCACCAGTTTGCAGTCCAGCGGCGTGGCCTCCTTCAGGCCGACGCGCATCGCGACCAGGAACTCCACTTGACGGGACTTTTCGGGCGGTTGGATTTCAATATACCCGACGGCATTCGGCGGGAATCCCTCGACACCGGCTGTGGCCGCCTTGACTTTGCCGCCCTTGGGCAGCAGCGCCTTGCCCCACACGGACGCAACGCCGTTGGCGCTGGTGAACACGTTGTCCGTCAGCGTCGGGTTGCCCGTTTTGTTGGTCGTGTTCAGCAGGGTCATCATCGGCCACCTCACGCTCTTGGGCGCGTCGCCCAGGGCCAGGCGGTCGTACATCACGATCACGTCCGGGCGGACGAACAGCACCTGCCGGTAGGCCTCCTCGACGTCATCCAGGGCCCAGGAGTTGGTCGCGTCGCCGGCCACGTAGTCGAAGCCCGGCGAGGTTTCGTAGGCCAGGACCTTGCCCTCGGAGAAGAACGGGTGGCTGGTGTGCGAGTGCATGACGACCTCGCGCGGATACGAGTGCCCGTGCCCGCCGCCCTCCCAGTACGTGCCTTCCTCGCGATACCCGCTCAGCCGCCAGTCGCGGAACATGTAGGAATACCCCAGCGTCGAGAAGCAATCGGTGACGAATCGCTCGTCCATGCGTTCGTAGTTCCAGCCGGTGGTCAGGTAGCCCTTGAACGCGCGCTCCTCTTCGCCCACTCGCACGGTGTTGCCGTACAGCGGCACGGGGCAGCCGTGGTCGCCCACGCGGGCCATGCCGGCGATCATCTCGCCCGCCTTGAAGATCTGGAAATGGTTCGGGATCGCGCGATAGGAAATGTCCTTGATGCCCGAAACGAAGTAGATGTCCGTCATGTTTTTGTCCCAGCCGGACTTCATGCACACCGCGCCCTCGGGGTCGAAGATCATGCTGGGCGGCATCTCCTCCCACTGCACGGCCTGGAGGTCCGGATCGACCCAGCCCAGGGCCAGGTACATCGGGATCACCACGTTGCAGCCCTTGGAAAGCAGTTCGTCGACCTCCTTGGCCTCGTCGGTCATCGGCCCGCCCAGCTTGTCGATGCAGTCGAAGACTTCCTTATAATAGGTCTTTTCCAGCGGTTGGCGGCTCAGGCCCGACAGCGCCCATCGCATGGCCTCGGTGTTCTTGGTGGTGTCTCCGGTCTCGCGGAAGGCGCTGCGGTCCCAGAAGGTGTGCGTGTCATAATGCGGGTAGGCGTAGCTTTGCAGGGT
>CAZYDC010000369.1:0-5604 GCA_964646065.1 uncultured Planctomycetaceae bacterium
TCGTCATTCCGCGGTTCGATTGTTCGATATTCTGCGGTTCGCTTTTTCTTCGCCGCTTCTTCCGGCTTCGCCAGAACTACGCCGTGACAAGTCGCCGTTACGGCCCACGGGCCACGGCCCCACTCCCCACGGTCGTCTCCCTTGACAAGGATCGGAGATCACCGTATAAGGCGGCCTGGGTCACAGACAACCACGGAACACCTTGAGGTTCGCCATGAAATCCTTCAGAGGCATAGCGCATTACCCGGAATACTGGCCGATCGAGCGGTACGCCACCGACCTGGCGCTGATGAAAGATGCGGGTCTATCGGCGATCCGCGTCGGCGAGTTCGCGTGGTCCAGCCTGGAGCCTCGCGAAGGCCAGTTCACAACCGAATGGCTGAGCGAGTTCATCCGCCAGGCTCGCGGCGTGGGCATCGGCATCCTGATGTGTACGCCCTCGGCCTGCCCGCCGCAATGGATGACGACCCGCTATCCCGAAACCCTTCTGCTCCGAGCCGACGGCAGCCCCTTCAACTCCTACTCGCGAAAACACTATTGCCCCAACAACCCCACCTATCGCGAACTGGTGCGGCGGGTGAACGCGGCCATCGCGGCGGCCACCCTGCCGTACGACAACGTCATCGGCTGGCAGATCGACAACGAGCTGGGCCCGCATGAGGTGTACCGCTGCTTCTGCCCAGTCTGCGGGCAGGGATTCCGCCGGTGGCTGCGGGAAAAATACGGATCGATCGAGGGTCTCAACCGCGCCTGGCGGACGGCCTACTGGAGCCAGGACATCGCCGACTGGGACGAGATCAAGTTGCCCGTCAACCGCTCCGAACCGTCGCTGGGCCTGGATTTCGCCCGGTTCTACCATGACAGCGTCGTCGAGTTTTACGACCGGCAGAAGGCCACGCTCCGCCAAGCCGGCGTGACCGCGCCGATCACCACGAACTTCATGGGCCCGGTGTACGAAGGGCTGGATTACTGGCGGTTCGCGAAGCACGTCGACATCGCGGCCTACGACCTGTACATGCAGGGCATGAACGAGACGGCGATCGCGCTGGGGCTGGACATCTACCGCAACCTGCGGCGGGACTTCTTCTGGCTGACGGAGACCGGCCCGCTGGGCGAGCAGGCGGCGCCCGACCAAAACGAACTGCGCCTGTGGCTGTACCACACGCTGGCGCGCGGATCGCGCGGGCACATGTTTTTCCTGTGGCGGACGATGCTCTCGGGCGGAGAGCAGACCAACCCGGCCATGCTCGCGCACGACGGCAAAACCACTAGCGGATACGAGCAGGCCAAGCGGCTCAATGCCGAACTGTCCCGCCTGGAAAAGCACGTAGACGCGTTGGGCCTGCCCAAACCCAAAGTTGCCATCGTGCTGGACTGGCAGGCGATCATGGCCAACGTTTGCCCCACCGACTTCCTGGCCGGAGGCATCACGGAAATCCAGAAGCACCTGATGGCCATCTACACGTATTTCCTGCGGCGAGGCATTGCCGTGGACGTGGTCCCGCCGGACCGCGACTTGGGCGAGTATCGCCTGGTGGTGTTGGGCGGGCTTTGCACGGTGCTCCGCGACGAGGCGCTGGCCGCGGGGCTGGCAAAGTTCGTCTCCGGCGGCGGAATCGCCCTCGCCACCGCGACCACGTTCTCCAAGGACGAGTTTAACAACTACTACGCCCAGCCGCGCCCGGACGGGCTGACGGAAGCGTTCGGCCTGACCATCGGCGAGATTCGGCAGGTACACACGGGCGGCAGCGGCGTGTGGGACAAGCCCCTGTACCTGCCGACGTTGAGTTTGTCCCAATTCCCCGGCAGGGAGTTCCAAACTTATTTCTGGACCGAGGAATTGCTGCCCACGACGGCCAAGCCGCTGGGCACATACACTGGCGGCGCGTTTGCGGGCGGCCCGGCGATCACGGTCAATGCGATGGGCGGCGGCAAGGCCATCTACGCCGCCACGGTCGCCCAGGCCGACCTGCTCGAGGCCTTGCTGGACCAAGCCTGCTCGCTGGCCAAAGTGAGCGGACGCGAACTGCCGCAGAACGTCCAATACGTCAACTGCGCCCCCTACCACTTCTTCCTGAACAGTTCGTCGCAGCCGCGGATCGTCGCTGACGCCCCGGCCGGAGAGGTCCTGGTCGGCAAATGCTCGGCGGGAAAGATCGATCTCGAACCGTACGGTGTGTGCTGGATCAAGGAAGAGCGTAGGGCGTAGGGCGTGGCGCGTAGGGCGTAACGGCAAGGAAACAGCGTAGGGCGTAGACCGTTGGCCGTAGGCAGTAACGGCAACCGCGAAGAAACGGCAACAGCGAAGAAGCAACAAAAACAAAGAGCCTGCGTGGATCGAATGATCCCGCGGGCTCTTGGCCTTTTCTTCGCTGTTACGCTCTACGCCCCACGCGTCACGCCCCACGTCTTACTGTCTGGGCGGGAGTTTCTGGACCTGGTTTGGCGGGAGCGTTTTGATGCCGAAGCGGAAGATTCCCAGGAACGTCCCGAGGCCATAGCAAACGTGCATAGCCAGGAACAGGCCCGGAAACAGGACGGCCGCAGGCAGCTTGAACTTCAGGCCGGCTTCGACGCTGGCCGCCACCGCCAGCACCCCGTAAAGCGCAAGCACTCCGGCGTACAGCCAGGCGAACATCGGAAACGTCAGTGCCACGATCCCGCCGCACACCAGAAACGCGAAGAAGAACAGCGGAATCGCATGCCGCAACCGGAAAGAGGAAGGGTTGATTCGCCAGGTCAGGATGCCATAGATGCCGTTGGCGTAACATTGATTGAGAAGCTTTCGCGGGTCTCGCCGGCCGCAATAATACGACTTGATCGTGGGGATCATGTAGATTGTCCCGCCGCTATGGACCAGCCGCGAGTTGAGTTCGTTGTCCTGGTTGCGAACCAGCCGCTCGTCGAACATTCCGATTCGTTCGAAGACGCGCCGGCGAAACAGGCCCGGAGCGATCGTGTCCACCGTCCCTTCGGTTTGGCTGTTGCGGGAACTGGCGCCCACGCCAAAGCGGCTGGAGAGGATCGCCATCATCATGCGGGCGTGTGTTGAGGTGTCGAAGGGGAGGATAATCTCGGTGCCGCCGACAACGTCCACGTCGTCGGCCGCGGCCAGCTTGTCCAGGCAGACCTGGAAATAGTTTTCGTCCACGCTCCCATGAGCGCTGAGAATGCACAGGTACTTGCCCCTGGCGGCCAACATGCCCACGTTGAAGGCGGCCGGAGCGATTCTCCGGGGGTTGTCGATCAACCGGACGCTGCCGGGAAATTCGCCGGCCAGGGCCGTGACAATTTCACGCGTGCGATCCGTGCTTCCGCCGTCGGCGACGATGACCTCGATCCGCCGGGGATCGACCTTGCCGCCCAGCGCGCCGCGGATCGCACGCTCGATGTGCGGCTCTTCGTTGAGCGTGGCGATGATGACGGAAATCAGCAACTCGTTTTCAAGTTCGCTCATGGACCCTGATTTTACCCGACCCGGAGCGGATCGGACACCTTTTTAAGACCGGCCGCGCCCGACAGCACCTGCTCCCACTGCCGGTGAAGATTCTCGCGGTCGAATTTCGACTCGGCCAACTCGCGGCCGTGGCGGCCCATTTCCCGGGCCTTGTCGGCGTGATCGCGCAGGTCGCGAAGTGCCTCGAGCAACTGGGCCGGACGTCGGTCGTCCACCAGCACGCCCGCCCGCGCCTCTCGCAGGTGGTCCCACAGTTCGGCCGGATTATTCGTGACCGACGGCAACCCGGCGGCCAGGTAGTCGAAAAACTTATTGGGCATCGAGGTCTCCGCCCCGGGCGTCACCAGGTCGATCATCAACGCCACGTCGGCGGCCTGGAGGATTCCGGGCACCAACTCGCGCCGCACCGGCGGGAGAAAGACCACGCAGTCCAACGCGCGGTCGCGGGCCTGTTGCTGGAGCCGGAGTTTTTCCACGCCGTCGCCGATCAGCACCAGCTTGATGTGCTCCTCGGGCTTCAGGTAACATGCCGCGTTGAGCACGAAGTCCAAGCCGTTGGCCGGCCCGTGCGCGCCGATGTAAACCGCCCGTAGACAACCCTCGATGCCTTGCCGCCGCCACCAATCATGGTTGGGCGCGGCCTGCCTCGCGGCCGTCAGGTCCACGCCGGTGGGTATGAACACGAGCTTTTCGGGCGCGATGCCGCGCTCGACCAGGTAATCGCACATCCGCCGGCTGATCGCGGTGATCGTCGTCGCGTCGCGGTAGAACCACCGCTCGAAGAACGAGGCCGTCGCGATCAGGAAGCGGTTTTTCAGGTAGCCGGCCCGCACGGGGAAGTCCGGCCAGAGGTCGCGAAGCTCGAACACCCAGGGCCTATGCCGCACGTGCCGGGCGACCAGGCCCACCAGCCCCACCGTCAGCGGAGTGGAGCTGGCCAGCAACACGTCGAAGGCGGGCATTCGGCAGACCATCCACATCGCCAGCATCGTGAACGACATGAACGCCCACAGGCGTCGCAGGAACCCCATCTTCTGACGATAATCGACGCCCAGGCAAATCACGCGAACCGGCCCGACCTCCAGATGCCGCACCAGGCCCGGAGGCACCTCCATGCCTTGCGACAGGTATCCGCGCCCGCAGATCACCGTGACCTCGTGGCCGCGAGCCACCAGGTAGCGGGCCAGGTCGTAAGGCTTCGTGGAGCCCACGCCGCTGACCATAAAATGTTGATAGACCATGACGATTCGCATCAGACCTTTCCCGATGGAAAAGGGAGTCGGACGGCTGCCCTGGATGATCTTGACACGTCTATCAAACTACCGAGCGAACACCATTGCGTCAACCGCTAAAGCTCGGACCTGAACCAATCCTGCGTGATTCCGGCTCGAATGACCGCTCCTGCCTCTGGGCGACGTTCGACACGAAACAGCAGATCGCAGTCAGCACAACCCAGAGGACTTTTGCGCGGTTCTCCCTCTTGTGTGGCATGACACGAATATGCGCAAGAGTTCCCGGGGTTGAGGCTCCCCCCGGAACACAACAGATCGCTCCATCGTCATGCTGCCGTGACTTGAGGGACAACGGGCAACGGCGGGGAAGATTCCTGTCCGCTCTTGAAGATGGCGGCGGAGTCGGGACCGCAATTGAAAAGCAGGTCCGCGATACTCAGGCCGGGGGCGAACTGGCCGAAGTGTTGCGGGTAAACGGGGTGCTTGTATCGGGCGTAGATAAGCCTCAGGCCGGCGTCGGCGAAGGCCGGCTCGTCCTGGTAATTCGCGCCGCCCGAGCCCGAGAGATACGTGTCGGCGCCGAGTTCCTTGCAGGCGGCGATCAGGAGTTCGGTCGCCTTGCCCTGAGCAGCCAGGGCCGTGCCGCGAACCCTGGGCGTGACGATGCCGAGCCGACCGGCGAAATACTCGATCAACTGGATGTTCAAATCCGCCAGGTTGGAGGGTGCGGAGTGGAGGATCCACTCGACGTCGCCAAAGTACCTCGTGAAGTACGGGCACTTGCGATAGGCGCCCTCCAGCGTGGCCAGAACTTTCTTGCGCCAGGCCGAGTGGTCGTCGGCGACAAGCTCGGCAATACCCTGGCCGAGTTTGCCGCTGGTCAGCACGGGCACAGTCAGCCAGCGCGGGCCGGCC
>CAZYDC010000370.1:0-5576 GCA_964646065.1 uncultured Planctomycetaceae bacterium
TTTGTTTCGGATTTCGTGCTTCGGATTTCGAGTTTTGGTGACCGGGGCGCGCCAGATAAAACCGCATCTGCTTGAAACACTACACTAGCTGTCAGAGTCGGCAATTGCACCGGCCGATGTTCTCCTGGAGTTGCGTCGCCCGCCAGAGGGCGGGCTCTTCCAGGCAAAGGGCGATCTCGAGATTCGGCCGGAGCTCCTTCGCGGCCTGGATCACCAAGCGGTACATCCGCTCCCGAATCGCGGCGTCGTATCGGGATCGGCCGTCGGCGCTGGCCTTGCCGTCGGCGAAATTTCCGGAAACCACGTTGGCCGCTCCCCATTTGCCTTCCATCAATCGCCGCGCGGCGGGGTAGCTGCATATCCCCCCGAGCGTCAGGCGTTGAATCGGCGCGGCCCCGAGCAACCGGCGGACGAAGTCGCGGTAGATGCTCTGCCAATTCTCGACGGGCACCATCGGCATCATGACGGCGCGAACGGGATAGCCGGCGGCGGCACACTGCGCCATCGCCGCCAGCCGCAGGTCCACCGGGGGCGCGTTCTCCTCGGCCTGCGCGGTCACTTCCGGCGGGTTGACGCTCCAGGAAAGGATCGTGTTTCCGCCGTGCTCCAGGCCGATCAGGCGGCCCGCGTCGCCGGACTTGGTGAGCACGATCTGCCGCGCGTACGGATGCCGCGCGAAGAACGGGACCAGCACGGTCGAGTAGGCCGTCAGCGGGTCCAGCGCCAGCCCGTCCTGGAGCTTGCCAATGTAGAACGCCGTGGGCTTGCCCAGCTCGCGGGCCGCGCGGTCGATCCTGGCCAGGATGTCCCCGAGGTTCAGGTAGACCTTCACGGCCGGGAAGAACCAGACCCCTTGCGTGCCGGCGAGGTAGCAATACTTGCATCCGTACGGGCAGAAACCGTAGGGGGAAAAGTGCCAGTAGTTGGGGCAGGTGTTGCCTTCCTCGCGGCTGAAGCGGACGGGGCTGCCCATCACGCCGAAGACCAGCGTTCGCTTCCCCGCCCGGTGCCTGGCCAGCGGGTCCGTCAAGCCCAAGTCAACGCGATTGTGCGGCGTCGTGGGGCAATGGACAACCTGGGCCTTCGGAAAGCACCGGCAGACGCGATCGACGAATTCCTCGCGCTCCCTGGTGGCCGTCGCGCCCTGGCACAAGAAAATCCGGTCGAACACCACCTCGGCTGGAACAACGGGGCGGTGGTCCGCGGGCAGTTCTTTAGCCAGGCCTTCATCCTGCCAAAGATTTCTTTGTGAAATATTTTCCATCGTCGATTGCACGTCCTTTCCCGTGCAAGCCTGCCGATCACGTGAACAACGTCGGTTCTTTCGTCGGCTCGGCTGCCAGTGTTGGCCCGGCGATTTGGCAGCCGGGGCCGGGCAGGTCCGGATTCTTGCACGTGCAGACATGAACGTCGATCCCGTGCCGCTTCGCCAACTCTTTGATGCGCGAGAATCTCCTGGTCCGATCCTCCACGCTCATCGCCAGCCCGCCGCCTTGCCCGTCGGCGAGCGTTCGCCGAGTCCAGTCATCGATGGAAACTTGACCCTTGCCATGCTCCCGCATCTGATCGCTCAGGCGGCGAAGAAAGGCGGGGCGGAGAAACAGGTAGCTCGCGGCAACGGAGGAGATTTGCCGCGCGGCCAATTCGGTTAGCAGGGGTTCGAGATTTTGGTCCGTGTCGGTGACGCCAGGTATCAGCGGGTCGAGACGGGCCCAAACGGCAACGCCGATATTCCTCAGCCCGCTGATCGATTCCAGCCGCTCGCGAGGCGGCGCGCTGTGCGGCTCAAATGCCTGCCAAAGCCCCTGGTCAAGCGTCGTGATGCCGATCTGGGCGAGAACGAGCGACGGCCTGGCCGCGAACAGATTCAGGAACCGCTCATCGACGAACCCCTTGGTGAGCAGCGCGACCTCAATGCCGGCATCGAGCAGGACCGACATCGTTTGGAAGGTGATTTCCCGCACTTCCGGCAACGGCTGGAAGGCGTCGCTGGACGGGCTGAAATAGACGCGCCGCGGCCGGCGGCGTTTCCGCCGCAGCTCGTCCCGCACCAGTTGGGCCGTGTTCTCGAAAACAACGACACGCCCGGCACCCGGATAATTGGTGTACCCCTGCGTGTAGCAGTACGTGCAACCGTGCGAACAGCCTTCGGTGATGTTGACCGTCGGCAGGCCGCGAAGGCATGGCAGCGACGAGGGCGTAAGAACCGGTCCCTTCCGGCTCCGCCGTTCCAAGGTTACCGTTTTGCCGCCCGGACAAACTTGTTGATGGAAATCAATCATTGCCGTATGCACCCATGATACGTTAGGATTCTGTCAGGTCAAGCATGGAACTCTTTCCGAGCAATATCGAAGAAGGCGCGGCGCTGGCCGCGCGGGTCGATCCGAAATACGCGCCGGCCTGGATTGGCAAGACCGCGCGCGAGCAGGCGGCGATGGCCATGTACTTTCTTCCGCACGGATCGAAGAAGGCCGCCCTTTGCCTCACCCGGCCGCGAGTCGTGAAATGGTACTGCCCGTTTGCCTCGCAGGATGTGTTTCCCAGCGGGCACCGGTATTGCGTCAACGTCTATACCGGCTGCGCGCACGCCTGCGAATACTGCTACGCGGCCGCGTACGAGCCGCCCGCCCCGGCCGTGAAACGCGACTTCGCCGGGCTGCTCCAGAAGGATCTCGCCGACCTCGACCGGTTCGACGTGCCGCCCGCGCCGATCCATCTGTCCAACAGCACCGATCCGTTCCAGCCGCTGGAGGCGACGGCAGGCCACACGCGGCTGGCCTTGCGGGAGATTCTTCGCCACCGCCGCCGGTTCACCAGCGTCGTCGTCCTGACGAAGAACCCGGCGCTGGCCGTTGAACTTGGCTGCGCCCAATTGTTCCGCAATCTCGGGCCGGCGTTCTGCGTCGAGGTCAGCCTGGCCTTTTGGCGCGAGGAGGCCATGCAGGCCTACGACCCGGGCGCCCCGAGCGTCCAGTCGCGAATCGATGGAATCAGGCAACTCCGCCGGGCCGGCGTGCCGGTGGTGCTGCGGATCGACCCTCTGTTTCCGCGGCTGCCTTTGGCGGACCAATCGAAGTCCGCCATGAGCTACAACGATTTCGGCCTGACGCAGCCGCAGACGCTCGATGACCTGGAGCAACTGGTCGCCCTGGCCAAGGAGATGAGCGTTCACCACGTCGTATACTCACCGGCCAAGATCGTCCAGCCGCGAATGCGGCCGATTTCGCCCGTCATGCAACGCATGAGAACTGTCTACGAGCACGTCGCATCGCCCGACCGCCTGGCGTTTCGCGGCGGGAGCTGGCGATTGCCTCCGAGTGCCCAAGCCGCCGTGACCGGCCCGTTGCTCGAAGCCTGCAGTCGCCACGGCGTGCCGGCCAAGTGCTGCAAGCAGAACCTTATCGAAACGTCGTAAGATTTTACTTCCCGGATTCTTTTTGCATAAGCCACCAACGCACTCTATTCTGTCGCACAAGACCACCTGAAAGGGATCAGGATGAAGACACTCAAAGGCTTGGCCGAAGAACATCATGCACTTATCGCTTCCGACAGCACGTTTCAGCGCAAGGCACGGATACTCCAATCCCTCTGGCGGGAAGAATTGGGATATGAGCCAGCACCGTATCGCGACCGGGTGCTTGGATCGTCCGTGGCGATGCCGCTTGCCGAGAAAGAAATGGTGAACTTCCTCGACGATGACATCTGTTGTGTGGTCCGCAAGGTACTGGGTCAATACGAGGGCAATGACGAACGAGTCATTAAGAGAGATAGATTGTTCGGCAACCTGCTGTCCAGCCAACCGATGGCTTTCAATCTTTTTGCCCGCCTCAAGTGCGACACTAACCTTGCGACTAAATGCTTCCGTAGCCTGTCTCCGGATCGAATCAAGAGGGTGACCACCGTTGAGTTTGAATACTCGGAAGGCCGTGGGGACGAAACCTATACCGGCGATCATTCCGCATTCGACGTGTTCATTGGGTTTGAAACGCCCATTGGAGAGCGGGGCTTTGTCGGGATCGAAGTGAAGTACCATGAAAACCTTCAGGACAAGAAGGTCTACGAACATAAGCGATATCCGGTCGTGGCGGGGCGGATGAAGTGTTTTGATATGGACCGACTTGGGGTCTTCGATCAAGGTCCGCTCCACCAGATATGGCGGGACCACCTCTTGGTCGGCGCTCACCGTTGGCATGAGAAGAATGGATTTGCCGATGGGTTCTTCGTTTTTCTTAGCCCCAAGGACAACGATGCCTGCAACCGCGCCATCTCGGAATATCGCACGTGTCTCTCTGATTGCGGTACATTTGAACATTGGACGCTCGAATCTCTTGCTGAAACAATCAGCAAATTCACCAATAATCCTTGGATTGCAGCTTTCCAGGATCGCTATACCAACTTCGCCAAGGTGGACAGGTTGCTCACAACCTGATCTTCCGTTCTGTAGGAGCGACTAACCCGCCAATATCCCCGCGATGATCGGCCGGGCCAGGTCGGTCAATTGGCGGAGCAGTTCCGGGGCGTCGCCGGTTTTGTAGTAGGCATCGACGGCGTCGCGGTGGGGTTGCGAGGGCTGGAGGGATTCGAGCGTTTGCTGCGTCAGTTCGATCCGATCGATCACCGAGGCCAGGGACGGGCGCCCGGCCGCCCAGGCGTCGTAGGCCTGCTGCACCGCGCGAACGGCGAGTTGCTGAACGTTTTCGACTGTCATGCTGAGCTCCCAACAGATTGAACCACGAAGGACACGAAGAGCACGAAGTGAAAGAAACAAAAAGAAGGAGAGCAGTTTCTTTCTGTCTTTAACTTCGTGTCCTTTGTGCCCTTCGTGGTTCATGTTGTTTCTTCTTGTCGGAGAGTAAAGACTCGCTACGGCTTCACCGCCGTCAGGGTCGTGTTGGCCTTGATTCGTCCATACGCCGCCAGGAGCACGCCGGCGGCCTGGGCGACGGCCGAGGCGGCGTTGACCACCTCGTCCGTCACCATGCCCTGGTCGCCGATCTTGACGCCGAATCGCCATTGCAGCAGCATCGCGGCGGCGGCGACGGCCAGGCCCCAGAGGGTTTTGGATAGGTACCACGCTTTTGTCGAACCGCTTTCCATGTTTGCTATTCCTTTCAAAAGTTTTGCCAGGAGAAGGGAGTTAAAGACCCACGCCGGCGGCCAGGACGGTGACGATGAGTTCCGCCGCGATCCTGGCGACCGTGAGGGCCCGCTGCTTGAAGTCGTACTGCCGCTGGGCGACGTCGGCGGAGCCGGTCACCATCGCGGCCGCCTGCTGGTCGAGCGTCCAGAAGGTCGTCACGACGGCCTGGTCGTTGCCGGCCAGGTAGGCCGTGACGATCTGCGTGATGGCCTGCTCACCCAGGGCGACGAAATAGGCCTTGTTGCCGGCCAGGAGGGCCAGCCCGGCCTTGGCCATCGCCGCCGCCGTGGCGTCCGCCGAAGCGGCCTGCGCCGTCAATGCCGCCGTTGCTTGATCGAAATTGAATGTCATTGAATTTCTCCTTGTTTGCGATTGTCAGGGGTTAATAACCGGGTTCCGGGATTCGGGATCCGGGTTTCGGGAAGAAACAGCGAAG
>CAZYDC010000371.1:0-5552 GCA_964646065.1 uncultured Planctomycetaceae bacterium
CGCCGCGACCAGGTTGGCCAGCGTCACCACCAGCGCGATCGCTTCCTTGAGCCGCCCCGCGGCGCCGCGCGACAGCAGCGCCAAGCCGCCTCCGACGACCGGCACGAGGATCAACGCGTATAGGATTGTGTCATTCATGTCAATGTCCGAGCATTTGTCCCGTGGCGATGTGGGCGAACTGCGAGAACGGCAAAATCGCGACGCCGGCCGCCAGAGAGATCAACGCCAGCGCCGCCACGCAGGTGACCATCACCGGCGAACCCTCGCGGATTTCCTGGAACTTGCCCTGCCCCAGGAAGACCATCGCGAACACCCGCAGCAGGTAGATGATCGTCATGAAGGCGCCCAGGATGAACGTGACGGCGATCCAGAAGTTGCCGTCCACGGCGGAACTGATCACCATGTACTTGCTGAAGAATCCGCCGAAGGGCGGCATGCCCATGACCGACAGCGAGCAGAACAAAAAGGAAATCGCCGTCACCGGCATGACCTTGATCAGGCCGCCCATTTTCGTGATGTCCTTGGTGTGCGTCTTCTGCTCCACGATGCCCGCGCAGAGGAACAACCCGCCCTTGGCCAGGCCGTGCATCAGGATGTACAGCAGCGCGCCGGACACGCCGATTTCGCTGCCCATCGCGAAGCCCAGGAAAATAAACCCGATCTGGCTGACCGTGCTGTAGGCGATGATGCGCTTGAGGTCGGTGTCGATCATGGCCGCCCCGGCCGACACCAGCGCGCTGGCGGCGGCGATGACCATCATGGCCGTGTGCCAACCCTGGCCGTAGCTCAAGGCTGGTAGGGTCGCCACGAACAGGCGGGCGAACACGTACACGCCGATCTTGACCAGCACGGCCGCGTGCAGCAGGGCGGTCACCGGCGAGGGCGCAACGCCGGCGTCGGGCAGCCACGTGTGGAAAGGCAGCGTCGCCGACTTGGACAGAATGCCCATCAGGATCAGCACGATCGCCAGCCCGGAAACGCTTCTGGCGGCGTCGGCGTCAAAGTAACTCCGGATGGCCGCCAGGTCGAACGAGCCCGCCTGCTGACCCAGCGCGATGAACCCCAGCAGCATGGCCAGCGCCCCGAACACCGTCACCAGGAACGCCTTGTCGGCCCGCAGCACGTGTTGCTTCTCGCGGAAGAATCCGATCAGCCGCCAACTGGCGATGGCCGTGATCTCCCAGAACACATAGAGAAGGATGAGATGGCGGGAGAACACCAATCCCATCATCGCCCCCAGGAAAAGCACCACCATCAGGTAATATTCGTTCTGGTTGCCGTACGGACGAATGTATCCGGTCGAGTACAGCAGGATGATCGAGCTGACGAACGAGGAGACGATGGCCATGAACACCGCCAGCGAGTCCGCGTGCAGGCCCCAGCCCAGTCCGCAGGGCAGGCTCCAGGCGTCGACGGTCTTGCCCGATGCGACCAGCGGAATCAAGGTCAGCGACAGGACGAACGAGCAGGCCACGAAAACCAGCCCCAGCAGGTTTCGCAACTTTGGCGACACGAGTCCGGCCGGCGGAAGCAGCAGGGCGCCGAACGTAGGCACGAAAACGATGCAAAGTAAAATCGTCTCTGCCGTTTTTTCATTCATGTCCGCGTCTTTCCAAAATCCCTCAAAGAACGCCTTGTGATTCGGTCACAACAGAATGATCGAATCAAGTTAGCAGACTTGGGGCGGAAAGCACAAGGACAAACTCGGACTATTTCGGCTTCACCGGGGTGGGCACGAAGGCGCCCTTGGGCTTGGTGGTGGAATCATCCTGCGTGCCCAGCGCGTCCGCGGATTTGCTGGTGGCGGGGGTCGTCTTGACGGGCTTGGCGGTCTTGGCCTGCTGGGCGACTTCCTGCACGTCCTCGGCAGGAAGGATCACGGTCGTGGTGATCTGGCTGTTCTCGGAGGTGTACAGGGCCGTGATGCCCACCAGCGTGCCGTCGAGCGTGAAGACAGGCCCGCCGTGGTACTTTCCGCCGATGATGAACGTCCGGGGCTTTTGGACGACGCTGGCCACTTCGCTCATGCTCACCACGGGCGCCTGCTCGAGGTTCTTGACCATCCGGCCGATGCAGACCAGGTCGTCCAGCACCTGGAGCTTGGGGGCCTTTTCCAGCTTGATGAACGGGAAGGCGGCCGGTTTGTCCTTGGCGGTCTCATCGGGCATGATGAACGCCAGGTTCAGGTCCGGGTCCTTCAGCGCGATGCGGGCGGGCACTTCCAGCCCGTTGGGGTTGGCCTTGCTGGGCGGCAGGACGATCTTCACTTCGCTGTGCTCGCGCGTGGTCGAGAGTTTCATGCCCTGGTAGGTCTTGCCTTCCAGCGCGGCGGCCGGGTCGATGTCCGACAGCGACACCACCGTCATCCCGGCCGGGTCGATGATCGTGCCCAGCGCCTGGACCTTGGACTCCTGCTTGGTCAGGCTTCGACCTCCGCCGGAGATCTCGGCCTTGAGCACGGCGGAGACCCACACCACGGCGTCGCGGTTTTTCTCGAACACCGCGCGGGCCTGCTTGGCCTGATCGTCGGCCCCGAAAGACTGCAACGCCCCGACCGTCACCGCCAACGCCGCCACGAACGCGTAAATTTTCACGAGATTCCTTTCGCTAAGTTTTCCGGCGGTCTCGACCGCCATGTTTAGTTTTTCCTTACGCTGCTGCCGCTCTTACAGTAAATCCGAAGCACGAAAAACGAAATCCGAAACAAATTCAAAACGACAAATTCAAATACCTAAACAGGGCTCATCGGACTGGCGACGTTTTAGATTTCGTTATTGTCGTTTGTCTTTTGTTTCGTATTTCGTGCTTCGTATTTCGAGTTTGCTTCATTTCCAGTCCGGTTCCAGTTCCAGGTACATCGAGTGGATGCCGCGTTTCACGAAGAACACCAGCCGCTTGAGCTTGTTCTCTTTGGCGGCCTTGAGCGTCTGCAGGAGCGACTGGATGTCGTTGACTTCCTTCCCGTCGACGGACAGCAGGATGTCGCCGACGCCCATTCCGGCCAGGGTGGCCCAGCCGCCGGCGTCGGTGCGCTCGATCAGCAGGCCCTTGGCCGCGCCCGTCAGCTTGCGGTCCTGGCGGTCAAACGCGGTCATCTCCCGCGCGGCGAACTCGAAGTCGTCATTCTCGTAGAGCCGGAAATCGGAGCTGGGCCGGGGCGAGTCTTCCAGCTTGATGTTGATCGTCATGTTCTTGCCGTCGCGCACCAGGCCCAGGGCGGACTCGGTGCCACGCTTGTGCCGGCGGACCATGTTGGCGAACACTTCCTCGTCCTCGACCTGCGAGGCGGAAATCTCGTCGCCGTCGATGGTCAGCAGCACGTCGCCGACCTTCAGCCCGGCCTTCTTGGCCTCCGTGTCGCCCAGCACCTGCGTGATCCGCACGCCGCTATGGCCCTCCAGCTTCAGGGCCCTGGCCAGGTCCTTGGTCAGCACCTGCGTCGCCACGCCGATCCAGGCCTTGCGGGCCTGCATGGGCTTGTCTTCCAGCGGCTCCTTGCCGATCTTCACCACCGTCTCGTATTTCCGCACGCCGCGATCGAAGTCCACCAGCACTTCCGCGCTGGCTTGTCCGTCCTGCGTCAGTTCTTTGGTCAGGCTCCGCAACTGGTCCAGGTTGTGGACGGCCTTGTGATTGACCTCGACGATCACGTCGCCCGGCACGATGGCCGGCTTGGATTCGCTGCACTGCCCGCCCGGCCGCACGCTCTCCACCAGCACGCCGTCCTTGCCCGAACGCTGCATCTCCTGCGCGAACCGCAGCGTCAGGTCCATCGCGGTAAAACCCCAGGCCTTGATCTCCTCGTCCTTGGCGATGGCCGGCTCGCGGGCCGCCAGCGTCAGGTCGAACGTCATGCTCTTGCCGTCGCGAAGCACGCCGACCTTCACCTTCTTGCCGATCGGCTCGGTCATGATGAGCTGGTTCAAGAGCGGCAGCTCCTCCTCCACGCGGGCGTGGACCTTGGCCCCGTCGAAGTCGGTCATGATGTCGCCGCTGCGCAGGCCCGCCCGTGCCGCCGGCGAGCCGGGCGTCACTCCGCTGACCAGCACGCCGTCCATGTTGGCCGAGCCCTTGAGCATCGGCTGGCACTCCAGCCCGCAGTAGCGGCGCTTGACCTTGTGGTCCGGGTTGTTGATGATCTGGCTGGCGATGCTCTTGGCGATGTTGCCGGGGATGGCCCCGCCCAAACCGGCCACGCCCATCTCGTTGATGCCCACGATCTGGCCTTGCATGTTCACCAGCGGGCCGCCGCTGTTGCCGTGATAGATGTACGCGTCGTGGCCGATCCAGCGGACCAGGTTGCCCACCGACTCGCCTTCCATCATCAGCCCGCCGCCGGGCAGGATCATCTCCATGTTGCTCACCACGCCCAGCGTCACCGACTGCGAAAGTCCGGCGGGGCTGCCCATCGCCAGCACCGGCTGGCCGACGCGGAGCAGGCTGGAATCGCCGAAGGCCGCCACCGGCAGCGGCCGAGTGGGGTCCTTGCGCTGTTCGAGCTTGAGCTTGAGAATCGCGATGTCGCACAGCGGGTCGGTGCCCACCAGTGTGGCGTCGATCTCCTGGCGGTCGGCCAGGCGGCAGACCAGTCGGGCCGAGCGGCCGGCGACGTGGTGGTTCGTGATGACGTACCCGTCGGAGGAAATGATCACGCCGCTGCCGGCGCCTTCCATCTTGCGGATGCGCCCTTCCGAGGCCTCGGTCATCACCACGTGAATCCGCACCAGCGCCGGGTACACGCTCTGGATCGCGTGGTCGATCTGGCCGTTGTGCTGCAGCGCCGGCCCGTCGGCTTGGCCGCATCCAATGGCGCCCAGGGCGGCCGACAAAAGCACTACAAGAGACGCGGTTAATCTTTGCATAGTAAATTTCCTTGGGTCAAGCCATCCGTCCCGATGGACCACGGTTAATTCAACAAGTATAACGGAACAGAGTTTCTTTATCCAGCGAATTGCGGACCCTTGCGGCGCCGCCCCATGTGGCAGCTCTGCATGTGGCACCGCTGCCCTCGGCGGTGTCTTGCGGCCGACAAAAAGGCTTAGCCACGAATTTCGCGAATTACGCGAAACAGAGGGAGTCACCGGAGACGGCAAAAAACGGCCCGGAGGCGAAAACGGCAAAGAGGAATGTTCCCGTGTTATTTTCTCGTAATTTCTTTCTTCTTCGTGGTTTACCTGCATTGATGTTGTTGTCTTCGCGTAATTCGCGTAATTCGTGGCGAGGCTGTTTCCGTTGTCGCAAGCGGGCAAAACCCGGCCAAAACGTGAATTCGGAACGCATTGGAACCTGTTTTGGGGGCATTGGGAAGCCATTGGAACGTCCAGGCGGCTCACTAGAACGTCTTTGCGAGCCACCGGAACCCGTTTGCCCACGCTTCCAAAGCCGTAAGTATGTGATAATAAGCATGTTAACGTTTTGGGGCCCCCAAATTTTCGTCTCTTTCGATTTTCGCCGCTGAAATTTTCCATAGGGATTCTCCTTTCGTGGCTTCCCGCGTTGGCCGCCACTGATACCGGCGGGCGGCGCTGCTGGCCGCCGCCGGTTGTCTGGTC
>CAZYDC010000372.1:0-5550 GCA_964646065.1 uncultured Planctomycetaceae bacterium
CAATCCGCAATCCGAAATCCGCAATTGGTTGCGGCCAAAGGCCGCGCTGTGTTCCCCGTGGCCTGTCGTTGTCGTTTCGCCCTGTGCCGGAAAATTTACTTACACCCAACCGCAGTCATTTTCAGAATAAAGCACATGAAGGGGTTGAATAAGCGTATGATGCATTGGTTCGGTTCGTCCTACGTGACCTTGTGGTTGGAAGACTTTAAGTTTCTGCCTCCATATCCCGCCTGGCGCTCCTGACTTCCTGGGCTTGGAATAGCAGCCTCTTTCGGAAGGATCCACGAAAGTAATTAACAGGATCCACGGCCCTATTACAGGAGAAATCTTTATGGGCAAGAAGTTATATGTCGGAAACCTCGGATACGATGTGAGCGACGCGGACCTCAACCAGTTGTTCGCTCAGCACGGCACGGTGGAAAGCGCCACCGTGATCATGGACAAGATGACCGGACGCAGCAAGGGCTTCGGCTTTGTCGAACTGTCCAGCGACCAGGAAGCGCAGGCCGCCATCTCCGCCCTGAACGCCAAGGACTTCGGCGGCAGAGCGTTGACGGTCAACGAGGCCAAGCCTCGCGAAGCTCGCGCCGGCGGCGCCCGCCGGTACTAATCGTCCCCGTTATTACGATGTGCCCCCGGCGCGGAGCCGGGGGTATTTTTTCGCCCCGTAGGAAGAAACAAGGCAAGAGGCAATAGGCACTTGGCACCAGGAAGAAGGCTCTTCCGCTTCCCTAATGCCTATCGCCTGGTCCCTGGTGCCTTCTTTGCAAGGAATCCGAATGGCAAGAAACACTGCAAAACCACCCGCTCCCAAATACCACTACAAGCTCATCACCGTATCCAGCTCGCGTGAAGCGCAAAGCATGGAAGCGACATTGCGGGACCGTCTGCGCAATCTCGGATTGACCTTCTTTACGATGTGCCGTCCGAACGGGACCTTTGACGTCATGGGCGACTCCGGGGCGAACAGCCTGGCGGAGGCCGCCGTTGCCAACGCCCGTGCCGTGGCCGCCCAGGCCCCCGGCGAATTTTCTCGCCTTGGCCATTGAGCGCCTGACTGAGTACGATGTGGCACAGCCCCGGCCCCCAAGGGCCGCCCACGGCAGTGCCACACAGGTGGCCTCCGCGGGCGTGGTTCCGTGAATTGGCGGAACAGGCCGGAATGTTCCGGGTTTATTTGATTGGAAAGGAACGCAGATGAAAAGCCACCTCATTCTGTGCGTCATGCTTGCGGCGATGTTGCCTTTGGGGGCGTCCGCTCAGGACAAGCCCGCCTCGGCCCCGGCCGACAAAACGGCCGCCACGCAATGGACCCTCCCGCAGGCGGATGAAATCTACACGCTCCTGCCCGCCGGAGACATGATCTACTATCTCTGCGCGGACAAGACGCAGAAGCAACAGACCCCGGGCGGCCCGCCCGTTCGCAAGCGTTACGCCACTTACATGGCCTTCGACACCAAGGCCGGCAGCGTCTCCAACATCCTGACGACCATCCCCGGGCGGTTCGACATCGACAAGACCGCGGTTTTCGCCTTTCGCGTTTCGCCCGACGGCAAGCACGCGGCCATGGACGTTCACACGGCAACCGGTTCGAGCGTGGACGGCCTGTACATGGTGGACCTGCAAACCCGCAAGGCCAAGAAGATCCTCCCCGCCGGCGACTACCAGCAGATGCTCTGGTTCGGAAAGGAACTTCTGGTTCCAAACAAGAGGCCCAGCAAGGCCCCCCCGCCTGCCCCGCCGCCCGCCGCCAATCCGGGCGGCCCGGTGACGATAATCGCTCAGACGCCGCGGTTCGATCTGCTCCAGCCGCGGCGGTACGATACCAAGGGAACGCTCCTGGGCCCGCTGCTGGTGTACGGGTTCCCCTTCGCCACCAGTCAGAAAGGCGACGCCTACGTGATGCTGGCCAATCCCAAGGCCCTGCACAAACCCCTGACCGACCAGGACGACATGTCGTTGCGAAGAGTCCTGCTCATGGGCGTCTCAGGCAAGCCGATCTCGGAACTCCCGGTCGCCGCGGATCGGGGCTGGTCCCTCATCTACAGCCCGAACCTCAAGTTCGGCGCCACCCAGGCGTGCAATCTGACCGACGCCAAACCGGTGGCCGGAATGAAGTTCATGCCCCTGAACGCCGCGGTCTTCTCGTTGGACGGAAAGACCGTCATCAATCTGCCCGAACCGACAAAGCCGATGTCACCGCTTTGGGTAAGCGACACCGGACAGTTGCTCACCAAGGACCCCATGTCCAATGAATTGACGTTCTGGGATGACAAGGGACAGAAGGCCTGGTCCCTCCCCGGTGTCGCCGTCGTCGCCGTCTACAAAGACAAAGTCTATTACATCGAGGCCGCCAGCCCGCAAGCGATCAAGGTCAAACCGCTCGAAGACAGCAACTGACGAAGGTGAATGCCGGTGCCACCGGTTACGGCTTCCTCGGTGCAGCAATTCGGATCGGCTTGGCCTGTTTCCAGAATTCAACTTCTTGTCGCGGTGTCATGCCCTTGATCTGTTTATAAATCCTCAGCGCAGCATCATGCTTGAACGATACCGCATCGAATCCTTTGATTGGTTTAGGCGTCTTCATCGGCGTTCACCTCTTTGGGCGATACAATAGTAATTATACTATAGCCCTCCCGGCGGTTCACATCGTTATATGCCTTCATCTTGTCGAGACGGACGATGTGCCTGAAGTTCCAGGAAACAATCGCGTCGGCCTCAACGATTGTCGCCATCGCCACATGCAGCGCGTCGTCCAGCCACTTCGGGCCGACGATCCCAACTTTAATGTAAGCATCGCGCAGACGGATGGCGGGCTCCGTAACAGACACCTCTTCAATGCACTGTCGGGGAATAGACGCCAGCATCTCCCGAACCCGAGTCGGTGATGGCTCTAATTCCCTTCGGGTAACATCGCTCACCAGAAGAGTCAACACCCCCTTCGTCGCGAGACGTAATAGGCGCACGGACTCAGCGGCGAATTGTTCATCGAAGCAACCGCCGATCACTGACGTGTCGATATATATCCGAAGTTTCTTTCCCATATAATCCCATCGGTCCACCCGACCATCGCCGGGTCGCCTATTATTGAACGACGAACGCATTGTCACCACGAATTGGCTCATCGTCAATGAATACGTTCGCTTCTGCAATGGGAAAAGCCGCCTTTCCCCTTGCATCTCCGCGTCCGGCGCGTATCATTCATTCCTGTCGCTTGCCGAAACGTTAAGGCAGATTCCATCGTCAGTCCGATATAAAAGGAAGCTACCAATGGCAAAGAAAGCTGTGAAGAAAGTCGTGAAGAAGGTTACGAAGAAAATCGCCCGCAAGGCCGCGCCCGTCAAAGCGGTCGCCAAGGCCCCCGCCGCCGCCAGCCCGCTGAAGATCGCCTCCATTCACGGCAGGCAGATCCTCGACTCCCGCGGCAACCCCACGGTCGAAGTCGACGTGGTCCTGACCAACGGCGTGATGGGCCGGGCGGCTGTGCCCTCCGGCGCCAGCACCGGCGAGAACGAGGCCGTCGAACTTCGCGACGGCGACAAGAACTATTACCTGGGCAAGGGCGTCCTCCAGGCGGTCGGCCACGTGAACGACGAACTGGCCAAGATCGTCGTCGGAAAGAACCCCACCAACCAGGCCGGTATCGACAACGCCATGATCGCCGCCGACGGAACGCCCACCAAGGCCCGCTTCGGCGCCAACGCCATCCTGGGCGTTTCCATGGCCGTCGCGCAGGCGGCCGCCAAGGCCGTGGGCAAACCCCTCTACGAGTACCTCGGCGGCAAGGCCGCCGTCACGCTGCCCGTGCCCATGCTCAACATCCTCAACGGCGGAAAGCACGCCGACGGCACCGTGGACTTCCAGGAATTCATGGTCCAGCCCTGGGGCGCCAAGAGCTTTTCCGAAGGGCTCCGAATGGGCGTCGAAGTCTTCCACGCCCTCAAGAAGGTTCTCAAGGCCAACGGCTACAACACCTCCGTCGGCGACGAGGGCGGCTACGCCCCGAGCCTCAAACGCAACGAGGAAGCCCCCGAGCTGATTATCCAGGCCATCGAGAAGGCCGGGTACAAGCCCGGCGTGGACATCTGGATCGCCCTGGACCCCGCCGCCAGCGAAATGGTCAACGCCGCCAAGGAACAGGGCAAGACCGGATATTGCTTCTTCAAGAGCGACCCGAGCAAGGTGCTCTCCAGCGACCAGATGGTGGACCTCTGGGCCGACTGGGTGAGCAAGTACCCCATCCGCAGCATTGAGGACGGCCTGGCCGAGGACGACTGGGACGGCTGGAAGAAGCTCAACCAGCGCCTGGGCGACAAGATTCAACTGGTCGGCGACGACCTGTTCGTGACCAACGTCAAGTTCCTCCAGCGAGGCCTCGCCGAAAAAGCCGCCAACAGCATTCTGATCAAGGTCAATCAGATCGGCACGCTGACCGAGACGTTCAGCGCGATCGACCTGGCCCAGAGCCACGGCTGGACGGCCGTGACCTCGCACCGCAGCGGAGAGACCGAAGACGTCGCCATCGCGGACATCGCCGTGGCCAAGAACACCGGACAGATCAAGACCGGCTCGGCCTGCCGGACCGATCGCGTCTGCAAGTACAATCAACTTTTGAGAATCGAAGAAGCCCTGGGAAACAAGGCGGTTTATGGAGCCTCGACCTGGAATAAAGGATAATCCACCGGAACCGGCGCCCGGTCTGCCCGCCACCCACTCCGAAAAACCGGTGGCGGGCCTGATGGACTCGGTCGGTCGCTTCGTGGGTTTCCTCATGTTCGCCGGACCGGCGATGCTGATCCTGGCGGCACTGATCCTGCTGCCGGCATGGAAGCACTATGCGCTTGCGAAATACGAAGCGGACTGCCGGCAGACCTTGCTGGTGGACCAGAGGAACCTGGCCCTCGACTGCCGCAGCCGCGTGATCCGCGACATACAGGACAACGAAGTGCTCACCGAACGTCTGCTGATGAGCCAGACGCCTATGACCCCCGCCAATCAGACCGTGGTGGTCGACCCGTCGCTGCCGCCGTGGTCGCCGATGATGATCAACCCGATCAAACTACCACCGCCCCCGCCTCCGCAGGGAAGGCTCCTTCAACTGGCCAGCAAGCTGGAGAACCCCACGACCAAGCTGGGCCTGCTGCTGGTGATGATCGGCGCGGGCTTGGCGGCGGTGTTCCTCTACGGCCCGCCCGCGCCCAGGAAGCAGATAGCAGAGAATCACACGAAAACACAAGAGCTTACAGGAAAACCGGGATTGAAATATCATGATACTTGAACCCATCGAATATGATGCGTTGAACGCGAAACAGAAAGAGAACTACAATTTCCAGAAAGTGTCTGCCGTTCTAGCCGACTATGGATTCGTCACTTTTCGTTTGAACGACGACTGGCAGGGAGCGGACTTCATCGCGCTTCATGTTTACGGGAAAACCCTGAAAGTCCAATTGAAGAGCCGCCTGGACTTCGACAAGAAGTATATGGGCAAGGAATTATTTGCCTCCTCGCTATTTGGTGTGGGTAACATAGCCCATGTCCGGTAGTTTGAAA
>CAZYDC010000373.1:0-5537 GCA_964646065.1 uncultured Planctomycetaceae bacterium
CGACGTGAACCACCTGATGTTCGCCATCCAGCGGATCGCCGCCAACGTCGGGCGGCGGATCGACGAGGCCTCGCCCATGCTCGACGCCCGCCTGTCCGACGGCACGCGAGTCAACGCGATCATCCCGCCGCTGTCGCTGGTGGGTCCGGCCATGAGCTTACGGCGGTTCGCCAAGATCCCCATCGACATGAACCGCCTGATCGAGTTGGAAACGCTGACGGTGGAGATGGCCGAGTTCCTCCGGGCCTGCGTGCGGTGCAAGATCAACGTCCTGGTCAGCGGAGGAACGGGCACGGGCAAGACGACGTTCCTCAACGCGCTGTCCCGCGAGATTCCCGTGGACGAGCGGTTGGTGACCATCGAAGACGCGGCCGAACTGCAGCTCCAGCGAGAGCACGTGGTGCGGTTGGAGTCCCGCCCGCCGAACATCGAGGGCAAGGGCGAGGTCTCGCAACGGGATCTGCTTCGCAACTCGCTGCGCATGAGGCCCGACCGGATCATCATCGGCGAGGTTCGCGGACCGGAGGCCCTGGACATGCTCCAGGCGATGAACACCGGGCACGAAGGGTCGATGACCACCGTCCACGCCAATAGTCCGCGCGACGCCCTGGGGCGCGTGGAGAACATGGTGAGCATGGCCGGACTGAACTATCCGGTGCATGTGATCCGGCAGCAGATCTCTTCGGCGATGCAACTGCTGATTCACCTGGACCGCCTGACGGGCGGACGCCGCAAGGTGGTCCGCATCGAGGAGATCACCGGAATGGAAGGCGAGACGGTCTGCCTCCAGGACATTTTTACCTTTAACCAGACGGGCGTGGACGAGCAGGGCTACGCGGCGGGGCAGTTTATGGCCTCCGGGGTCGCGCCGCAGTTGCTCCGCAAGCTCCGGGCCGAAGGCGTGGATTTGGCGCCGAATTTCTTCCATCACCGCGTATTGAGTTTCGCGGCCAGAACGTGAGGGTGTCATTATGACGGCAACCATCAGTCTATTGAGTTTGATTCTGGGAGTCGCGACGTTCGTGCTGGTCCTGTGCGTGTTGATTGCGGCGATGCTGGTGTTGTCGATCCGGCGCCGGGCCAGGCGGCAGAAGGTCCAGCAGCGCGTCGGCCTGCTCTCGGAGACCGGGCCGGTGCGCGAACTGAGCCTCTGGCACCAAGGAAAGGAAGTGACCACGACGGTCCCCGGCGGGCCCAGCAAACCCACGATGGACCAGCGGGCGCGCCTGTTCCTCGAAGAGGCCGGATGGGACCGCAACCCCTGGGCGGTCCTGGCGGGCGTGCTGGTCGTCGCGGCGATGGCCGGGGCGCTCCTGTCCACCCTGACCGGCCGGGTGGTGCTGGGCGTCGCGATCGCCGTGATCGTGGTGGTGGGCGTATGGGTCTACCTCTGCCGGCGAGTGAACTCTCAGCGGGGCCTTTTTGAGCGCCAGATCATCGACGGGCTGGAGCTGGCCAGCCGTTCGCTCCGCGCGGGCCACCCGCTGATCGGGTCGTTCCACGTCATCGCCGATGAAATCGCCCATCCCGTGGGCACGATGTTCAGGCGAATCTGCCAGGAACAGGCCATCGGCGTCAGCCTGGAAGAATCCCTCCGGGAGATGTCGCAGTTGTCCTCCAGCCCGGACATGAAATTCTTCGCCACGGCCGTGGTCCTCCAGATGCGCAGCGGAGGCAACCTGGCGGACATGATGGAGCACCTGGCCAAGGTGATCCGTAACCGCCAGTGGCTCAGCCGGCGCGTCCGCGTGCTGACCGCGCAGACCCAGTTGAGCAAGTGGATCCTGGTGGCGCTGCCGGCCATCGTCTTCGTCGCTCTGAACGTCATCAACCCGGACTACATGAAGCCGATGTACTCGACGACGACCGGGATGATCATGCTGGGTGCATGCGCCGGAATGGTTACCGTGGGCATGATCGTCATGAACTTCCTGGCAAAACTGAGATATTAAAAGAAGAAATGGCAGGGTTTAGGCCATGCAAGAAGAAATCATATTGAGCGTCCTGGTGTTTCTGGCCGTGATCGGAATGGGCGGAGCGATCCTCGCTTCCCATGTAGGCCGCAGGCGCCGCCTGGCCGCGCAGATCGGAGGGCAGACAACCCCCGAGGCCGACTTCGCGCATTCCCGGGCCGCCAGCGCCCTGGTCGACACGGTGGGCACCATCGGAGAACACATGGGCGCCACCCGAGGTTCGGAACGCCTGCGGACCCAACTGGTCCGCGCCGGATTCCATTCGGCCAATGCCTTGACGGTGTACATGGGCGCCAAGATCACTCTGATGGCCTTGGGAGGCGCCCTGGCGCTGACGCTGCTGTTCCTGCTGCTGCCGGACTTTTCGATGTTGAACACCCTGCTGGTGACGGCCATTTTCGCGGGATCCTGCTTCTTTGCGCCCAACGCCTTTGTCGCCGGTCGTGCCAGAAGCCGAAGCGAAGAAGTCCACGCGCATCTGCCCGACGCCCTGGACCTGCTGGAGATTTGCGTGTCCTCCGGAATGGGCGTCGACGCCGCGTGGAACGCCGTCGCCCAGGAAATGCGGTTCGTCAGCCCCATCCTGGCCGACGAAATGGCGCTGACCAACCTGGAGACGCACCTGGGCGTCTCTCATGCGGCGGCCTTCCGCCACATGGCCGATCGCACGCACGATCAGGACATCTCCTCTTTCGTGGCCATCGTCATCCAGGCCGAGCGGTTCGGCACCAGCATTTCCTCGGCCCTGGAGACCTTCGCCAAGAGCATGAGAGAGGTTCGCAGCCAGCGCGCGGAAGAACGCGCCGAAAAAATCGCCGTCAAACTGATCCTCCCGATGACCGTGTTTTTTTTCCCGGTTCTGCTGATCATCGTGACCGGACCGGCCGGTATGAAACTTGCTGAAGTGCTAGGTACGTGATAACCCTCGCTGTCCATAAAGAAGGAGACGTTGAACCATGAAGACCGCATTGACACTTGTTGCCGCCGCCCTGGCCGCCTGCCTGCTGACGGCCTGCCAGGAACACCCCTCGCCGTATGCCTCCGACCTGGACGCGCGCCTGGTGAAGGAGATCGAATCCCCCGAAATGGCCGGCGCCGTCATTACCGAGCACACGCTGTACCCGTATCACTTCATCGCCGACAGTTCCGCGCTCAATGAACTGGGCGAGCGGGACATGCAGGTGCTGGCCGCCCACTTCAGAGGCAAGTCGGGCGATCTGAACGTGCGCCGCGGGGCCGCGTCGAAGGAGCTCTATAACGCCCGGATTGCCGGCGTGCTCGAGCAGCTTCGCCGCAACGGTGTCGCCATCAACCGGATCAAAATCGCCGACGGCCTGCCGGGCGGAGACGGTATGACCTCCGAGCGGGTCGTCAAGATCCTCCAACTGCCCTCGCTGTATACGTCCGACACGAGCAACACCACGGGCAACTCGTCCCAAACGTCCGGTTCAAGCTCCAACGCCGGCATGACCGCCAACTGAAGGTGACGAACATGAAGAAACTCTTTTCGACAACGACGGTTTGCGCGACCGTGATGCTGGCCGCGACGCTGGCTTGCCTGGCGATGGTCGGATGCTCCGACAACAACTGGGCCAACAAGACGCCGACGGACGAATTCGACGTCTCGGCCGGACGCAAGCCCACCGCCCAAACGATGTTCTCCCTGGCTCGCATCCTGGTTTCGCAGGGCAAGGACCAGGAGGCGTCGGTCATGCTGGACCGCATCATTCACCAGGAGCCCAACTTCATTCCGGCCTATTGCGAGTTGTCGGAGATCCTGATGCGGCAGCAGGATCTCGACGGCGCCGCCAAGGTGCTGTCGGCGGGCCTGCAAGTGGCGCCCCGCCAAAGCCTGTTGTGGAACAACCTGGGAATGTGCTACCTGTTCGCGCAGAAGTACGACAAGGCCCTGGAGAGTTTCACGGTCGCCAGCGGCATTGCTCCGTCCTCGGCCATGTACCGCTCGAACATGGCTACGACGCTGGGAATGCAGGGGCGATACGAGGAGGCGATGGCTCTTTACCAGCAGGTGCTCCCGATGGACGAGGCACACTATAATCTCGGCGTCGTCTGCCAGGCCCGGAACGACATGGCGCGCGCCAAACAGGAATTCGACAGCGCCACCGCCGCTAACCCTCAGATCAAAGCGCGACTCTCAGCCACGACGGCCCCGGCCGCCCCGGCCATTCCTGTTGCGGCCCGCCCGATCTTTTAGACAGCGTATAGCGTGGCGCGTAGAGCGTAGAGCGTAACGGCGAAGAAACAGCAAAGAGCCCGCGGGATCGTGTGATCTCGCGGGCTCTTTGCTCTTACTGTTTCTTCGCTTTTGTCGTTTCTTGCTGTTACGCCCGACGCGCTACGCGCCACGCTCTACGTCTTTCGCCTGTCGCTGGCCGCGGCGGTCAATTTGCTATGGTTTTAATTTGCTGTTCGCTGCCGTTTGGTGCGATTGCGAACATAGCCGCCCAGCCCCGCCAGCCCCGTCAGGAGGCCTAGGAAAGTGATCGGCTCGGGGACAGGCTGAGCATTGACAGTGAACATGCTGGTTCCGCTGGCCAAGTCATTGGGGCTTAAGGTGAACGAGTACTCCGACTGGATGCTGGTGAGGGTGTCAGGGATGGTTCCCAATCCGCTGAGCGGATCGCGATTGCTCTCGGCTTGGCTGTCATAGGGGTCAGCGAAGCCATAGGTTGGATTCAGGCACGACCAGGAAGTGCCGCCATTGTAAATGGCTTTGTAGGCGTTGCCTCCGGCCTCCAAGCCGGTGAGAGTCGCACCGTCCCCGTCCGTATCGGTCAGAGTGATCGAGGAGGACGTGACGCACACGGGGTTGCTTATTGCGGCGAAAGTGACCACGGGGGAGCTGAACGTGAATGTGTCTGTGGTATCGGCCTCAACCGAAAAATGCAAATTAACGGCTGGATCCTGATCGACTGAACTGCTCAACTGAAAAATTGTGGCCATGCAGGCCCCTGAGGGGGAAAGAATCTCGACCTGGCTGTCAATGGGCTGCGTGATAACCTGGCTGACTGTATCCGAGCCTGACTGGACCGTCAAAACCACGGGGTAAGTAAGGGTTCCCTGAGCAGGAGACGCCAGCATAAACGCCAAGGCGCCTACGGTAAGAACCACCCGCATCATCTTCCATTTTCCGTCAATCACTTTTCCACCGTTGCTCCGGCAACACACCTTTACCGGTTATCTGTCTCCATTTATCGACCGTTGAAACATCAGTATAAAGCAGATTCCTATTTTGTCAAGGGTAAATCCCCGCCCCCTCCCCATTTTAATTGCGTGCCTCCTGCGCGCTGGCCGGGAGACCCAACGCAAGGCTGTAATTCGACCCCCACGCTGCCGCATGAGGTTTCTGGAACGCGAACAGTCATCCCGCGGATGATTCTGAGGAATCGATCTGAAAAAATGAAAAATACTTGCGACGGCTAGACACGGCTGGCCATGAGGTTATATAAGCCAACATTTATTACGTGTCGTATTTTCTGAGCAACAGTCAAATCCATGTTATAATACAGGGAGTGGTCCTTGTGATGTGGATGTATCGGACCC
>CAZYDC010000374.1:0-5532 GCA_964646065.1 uncultured Planctomycetaceae bacterium
CCATCTGCCCGGCACATCCTCGGCGGGAGTGTGCGCCGTGCCCGGTTCCGCCGGCACGAGTTGCCCGTCGAGTTCCATCTGGCCTGCCCCTTCGAGAACGTAATAAATCTCCGTCAGCCGCTTGTGATAGTGCGTGCGGGCGTCCTGGCGAATTTCCACCCTATGGATCGTCACGACCGCGTTGTCCGGCGAAACAAACGCGCGGCGAGTCATGCCGCAAGGGCAGCGAACGGCCTGAAGGTCCGCGAATTTCGTGATCTCATAGTTCTGCGCCATGGTGTCTCCCGTGTTGTCCTTCATCCTATGTTGCTTCGCTCCTGAGCGTAGATTATGGAATCGCCGGTTACTTGACAAGTGGGACGTCCGTGTCGCAACACGCCAAACAGCAAGCTCTGATAAGCGTCAAGCTGGACGCCCCAATTTTTCCCAAAAGGGAGCGTCGAGTCGAAAAGAAACGCGCGGGGCGCGAGACGATGTCGGGGTTAAGCTTGCTGTTTGGCGTGTACCGCCCTGCGTGGTTACAATCGGCTCACCGTATCGGCTTCGATCACGGTGTTCATGGTCGCTTCTCCAGATAGCCTCCCGCGTCGCCCTCCAATATCTTGTCCAGCCGGATCCTGACCTCCTCGCTCAGCTTGCCGGCCTTCGCCTTGCGGATCGCGCCCATGGCCGAGGCGCCTAACGCTGAAAGCTCCTGGGCCGCCTTGTCTCGCACATGATAATCGTCGGCGTCCATCTTCACGATCAGATCCTTGACCCTCGCCGCCAGCACCGTCGGCGTCAGATCGATCTGTCCCTGCATGGCGATCCCGACCCGAATGATCTTGTCCGGCTTGGGCGAAACGGCCAGCGGCAGCACGCGATCGTACTCCGACTGCGGAAGCAGGTATATCGCCGTGATCCCCGGCCGGTCGAACAATCCCTTGTCCCATATCGCCAGCGCGGACTTGACTTCGTTCTCGAAAAGTCCCGCGTTTTTCAAATCGCGGCCCAGTTCTTCCCTGGCTGCGGCCGTCTTGCCGTCGCCTGTGCTTTGGAGCGCCGCCTTGACCCTGCCGCCGGCCGCGAGTTTCTCCACCAGCGCCCATCGCGCTGCCTTCGGGGCGCGATGATCGATCACGATGAGGTTAGCCATGTCGAATTTCGCCGAGTTCTCCAGCGTCACCGAATCGTCGGCCAGCGCCGCACATTGGACGTAATTCGCCGCGGGAATCAGGCCGTCGTAATAGATGAACTTCTCCGACTGGTTTCGGAAGCCGTAAATCCCGTTTCTTGCCGTATGCACCTGGTTTGGCGGACCCGGCGGCGGCACGAACTTGGGCTGGTCGTCGGTGACGAACCACGCCGGCCCGTCGATCCTTGCCTGGTTCACCCAACTGTCGGGCCCGGTCTTTACCGTGTAATCCGAAATCCGAAATCCCGCGCCCACTTCCTCGCTGCCGTCGGCGGTGAGCTTGCCCGACCATTGCAGAGTGCGGAAAATATCGCCGGGTTTGCCGCTGCCGTCGTCCAGGGGCAACTGGGCGCACGGCCACCAGACCGCCGGAGCGCCTTGGGCGAACGTCAGCTTGACCTCGAGGTGAAGGTTCTGCCGGTCGGAGTAGAAATAGATGATCGGTTTTTTCGTAAAATCTCGGGGTGGGTTGGGGTCGAGAACCTCGACGCCGCGGAGCTTGTGCGTGGGGAACTGGCGATAGAACTCATCCGGCATGGAGGCCCATTCCTGCTTGCGGTCGGCGTTGGCGTATTTGTCGTCCGCGAACGAGCAGAACACGCCCCATTCATGCACGGTGAGCTTGGGCGCATCGCCGCTGATCCGCACGGCCGCCTCGGCCTGGATCGTTCCCACCCAGGCATTGTCCACCTGGTCCTTGCTCGGCTCGCCATAGACCGGCTCGGCCACCATCGTGTTTCCGACCACTCTGCCGATGTTGCCCACCACCGCCCGCGCGGGCTTGGGACTGGTCAACGCCAACTTCATTTTCCACTCGCCCACGGGCGAGGCCAGGCCTGCGTAGGTCATGTTCGCCAGCATCCGGATCGACGAACGCTTTACCTCGCCCGGCGCGATCGGCTTGAAGTCCGTCGGCACAATACCGTACCCCGCGTGAACTCCGGGCCGGCTTTCCTTGCCGTCGGGCCCGATGTACGACAGCTCCGCGCACTCGTTGTTCATGTAATGGTCTTTCTGGATGAACTTGCCCAGGTCGACGAGATACCGCGCCCGATTGGATACGTTCTTGACCTCCAACGTCAGCACCATCGGCTCGTTCAGAAACGCCACCTTGGGCGCGATCAGCCGGCAGACCAGCCCGTCGGCCTCCTTGCCCCAGGGAACTTGTGAATCGGCGGCTTGTGTAGCGGCCGGCATCAAGGTTGGCTCGCCCGCCAAAAGAGACAGGGAAAAGGCCAGCACGGACACGCCCACAAGACAAATTGCCATTTGCTTCATCACAAACTCTCCTGGTGTCGCTTTCCTTCTATTTGCCTTCCGATGGACCGTCACGGCGGACTTCCATCGCAAGATTAGACGCACAAATGGTCCTGTTGGTTCTGACATTCCTCAATAAGCCCCGCATCACTGGGCGCCTTGGAACCATGAAATTCGAGCTTTAGACTGCTTTTTCGCAACACGCCAAACAGCAAGCTCTGATAAACGTCGAGCTGGACGCCCCAGGTTTTCCAAGAGAGAGCGTCGAGTCCAAGGGAAACACGGGGCGCGAGACGATGTCGGGTTTGAGCTTGCTGTTTGGCGTGTATCGATCTACTCTCGTTTGGTCATGATCCTGGCGCACCACATCATCCTCACGGGATACGGTCACTGGTTGCCCAACGACCCGCGCGGGAGCCTCTCGAAGGAATTGCGGGCGGAACAACTGGGCGACCTTGGCGAGATTCACTACGGTCGAAAGCCCGTCCAGCCGCCCAAGCCCGAGAAACAACTAAGAACCTGGCGGCTGTATCTCTTCGTCGTCTGGGAGGCTTGAAGGGAGGGGCGGCTCGGGCGAAGGCAACTGCGAAGGAGACTGCGGGGGCGAGACGGTCAAAGCATGAAGAGTCTCCTTGAGCGGCCAGTCCAATATTTCGTAACCCCGGCTATTTGTCGGGTGGATTCTAAATCTCGACCCTGCCGGGCAACTCAATATTCTCTCATGGATTTGTGGAAACAGGTATATGACTGCTCGGAACTTCTCAAATCCAGGGAAGTTAGGCATTTTCCCGCCCATGAAGAACCCGGTAATTCTTCTTGAGGGCAGGATGAGATGAAGGGGCGGCCCTTTTAGCTTAGCCCGTTCTCCCTTTGGTCTCTTTGAATCGCAAGTAATGACCGACCAGTCACCTCCCTCTTCAAGTGTCTTGGCCCAGTCAACATCCCATGCGCCTTTGCCGATGGTTGCCCCGTCCGTCCTGAAATGTTCTTCCAGGAACTCAGCGTGAATAGGAGGCTTGTGTAGTTCCAGCGCGCGGATAATTAGATGGGATGCCCTCAACGTCAGACATTCATCCAGCATGATTTTCAAGCTGCGATTCCAGATAGGAAATTGTCATATCTGATTGCGAGTTTTACTTGCGTCTCGTCTATTTCAAAGGCTGCCGCAGCTTCCGAAATCGATCCTTCCCCTTCGTATGCACTCACAAGCGATGCCACAGTGTAGCCGGAGGGTAGCACAATCGGCGCGCCGTATTGCTTCTTCGGGTTGATAATTATCTTGGAGTCCCCATCACTCAGCGGCGTGAACTCGTTAGCAAGGCCGTCCGGGTCATAGGACAAATCTACAAGATATTGCTCGACGACCGGATGCAAAAGGTGATGGTTTTTATACTTACCTGTCACCTGAACAAGACATTTGCCGTCTGGAAGTTCAAGCTGAATGACTACGTCGTCATCAAATAAGAACGTTTGATGTTTTCTTGCGAACGGGTATAAAATACCTCGCTCGTGAGCGGCGTTGACGGTTGCTCGGATCTTTGGGAGACTCAGCTTTTTTTGGACGCGAATAGCGCGAATCGCCAGGACTTGGATCAGGTCAATAAAACCAATTACCTTCGCATCATTCTCTGGAATTCTTGGAACAACTGCCGCCTCACGACCAAGCGAGCCGTACACCCAATTTCTAAGCAACTTTGTGGAAACTTGGGCAAGGCGAGCCGCTTGGTCCGGCGTATAAAGGCCTTCAGTAAAAATATCGGGGGCGGTCATTATCACGCGGCCACTCCTTACAATGTCCTAACATTGAATTATACAGTAATCATCGTCGAATGACAATGCTCAACTGCAATAATTCGTAATGCCTCAGTTATGGGTGGCGGCCAGGGATGGCCGCCGCGCAATGCCCCCTATAACTGAGGCATTACAATAATTCTCAGACCCATGTAAACCCATATTTATCCTGTCGGTAAGGTGTGCGAACCGTCCGCGGTTTGCACAAAGAGCCCGGAAGTGTGGGAAAGGTCCGTCGACCTGCAACGCCTGCGGCGAAGATTGCGTTTGCAAACTGTCCTCAGCCCCCCATGGGGGCGAAGACCGGCGCACGCTACCAACCCTCCCTCCAGCCGGGGTCCGTCCGGAGAAATTATGAAAAAATATTTCGACCGGCTAGGCGCGGCTAGTGAGCCGTCAAGAATGATCCTTTGTGTGGCACAGGCTTTCGAGCCTGTGCGGCACAGCCTGGAAAGGCTGTGCCACCAACGTGGCAACCACAAGATTCAACCTTGACTGCACACTAGCCATGCACTTAAGAAAGGCGGGGCGCTCGCACAGCAAAATGTTCGCATTATGTTCGGGACAAAACAACTCCGGCTGCGTTATACTATTAGGGCCGTGTTGCATGAGCGGCTGCGCGGGCTCGATAGGAGCGCGCCGATGGTAGTTGTTGGTGTTTGAAAAATGAATAGGAAAGGAATGGACGATGGACGGATGACGATTGACTACTGACCGGCCTGGAGCGGGTATCGCGATGATGACCCGTAGCACGGGCGTCTCGCCCGTGAGTCACATGGGCATCTTGCCCATGCTACGTTTGATTAGAAGCCTTCATCAGTCAATCCGGCGATCCCGCTCAGGAAACCTGGTTCGACAGACGACCCTTGGCTATCAGCCCGTTGAAAAAGTAGCATGGGCATCTTGCCCATGAGTCTCACGGGCGTCCCGCCCGTGCAAATGCCCAAGAACATGGGCAAGATGCCCATGCGACTCATGGGCGAGACGCCCATGCTACGCCGGATGGCCTTTTTCAACGGGCTGTATGGAACGATCCCTATGAATGACGCAAAAAAACGCGCGACGCGAGAGTCTGGAAATGATAATTGTTTTGTACTACGGCAGTTATCGTTCAGGCAATCGGGCAGAATCGGGCAGAACAGGTTCCAGTCGGGCAGACCGGGTTTCCGGTTGGGCAGATGGGGTTCACGGTCGGGCAGACCGGGTTCCGAATCGGGCAGTTTTGTGGCGGACTTTCCGCCGGCGAAGGATTTGCAAGTCTGGAATGGCGGCGGGCGATTCATTACACTATGCGTGTGGCTAAAAACATG
>CAZYDC010000375.1:0-5532 GCA_964646065.1 uncultured Planctomycetaceae bacterium
AACTGCAGCAACTGCGCGGTGACGCTGTCCCACATGGCCTGGCGGTTGGACTTGACGGCCTCGATCGACTTGTTGGTCACGTCGTCCTGCGTCTGCTCGATCTGCTGGCTGACGCTCCGGAGCCTGGACTCGAGGTCCTGGACGATGCGGTGTCGCGGACCGTATTTTCGGATCGCGTTGTCCCGCTCGGTCTGCAGGTTCACCTTGAGCATGCTCAGCGACCGCAGGTTGCCGTCCTGGTCCACGGCCATGATCACTTCCGCGGAATTCCGCATGTCCGTTTTGTTGATCTGGTCCAGGTTGGCCTTGGCCTGGACCTGCAACCCCTCCAACTGGACGATCTGTCCGGTGAGTTGCTGGAGCTTCATGTTCAAGGAGCTTCGCTGCTCGTCGAACATGGGGATGTCGGCCGGTTTCAAGGCCCGCATCTCCTTCATGTGCTTGTCGCGTTCGTTGACCAGGTTCTGTTTCTCCGAGCTGAACAGCGTGATGGACTGGCTGTAGCGGTCCTGCGCGCTTCGCAGGCTCCTGGAGATCGCCTTGTCCGCCACCGTGTTGACGATGAGCGTCACTTCCTTGGGGTTGGTCCCCGTCATGGAAATGCGGATCAAGCCTTCCGTGGGCACCGGCGAAACACTCAAATCCTTGATCAGGCGGTCCAAGAGCTCGTTGGCGCCCCTGGCCTTGTACTTCCTGTACCAGTCCGTGTTCTGGACTTCGTCGGATTTCAAGACATCGCCCATCACGTCCACGTCGCTGACGACGCGCGTAAGCCTGTTGCCCAACCGTTCCATGATTTCCCGGGTCGGCTGCTCCGCCCCACCGGTCCAGGCCGTGCCTTTGGGCGGAACAATGCTCAGGTAGGCGCTGGAGGTGTAGAGCGGAAGGTATTGCTCCCAAAGGAAGCCCCCCGCCACCGCCAGGGACGTGGCCACCACGAAGCTGACGAGGATGATCCATAGCCTCCCGCGGATCGCGCGAAGCACGTCCTTGCCCGTGACACCCTGGGCCGAGGCGCCCATCGCCGGGCGAACCGGACCCAAGGCGCCGGGCCTGCTGATCTGCGGCACCTGCGGATGCGTTCCCAAAATCGACTTTTCCTGCGATTCAAATGCTGCCATGTAAACCATCTCCTTCGCCTGGTCCTGTTAATGATTCAGGCGATCTATTGCCTTCTTCACCGATTCATACAAGGGGTGCTGTTTCTTGTCGCGGACCAATTCCCATACCTGTTGGTAGTACTTCAGACCGTCCTGGGTCCTGCCCATCTGCTCATAGACCCAACCTAGATGATAACGATTTTCGATGCCCGCTTGCAACTCCACCGACCGCTCCAGGTGCTGCCTGGCCTGGTCGAAGAGGTCATTCTTCGCCTGACGGTCGCTTTCGCGGGCCGCTTTGTGCCCCAGAACCCACCCATAGGTGTCCAGCACCGAGGAACTCGGTTGGATCTTCGCCGCCCGCTGGGCCAATACCAAAGCCTTGTCCGGATCGTTCATGTCGTCCACATACAGGTAGGCCAGGTTGTTCAGGGCCTGGACGTCCATGTTCTTGCTTTTCTGGATGACCTCGGTGAAGAGCTTCTCGGCCCGGTCGCGGTAGTCCGTCTCCGGACGATGCGCGACATGGCGCTGATAATAGCTTGCGGCCTTGAGACGCTCGTATTGCAGCTTCTCCTGCGGGCTCTTGGCCAGGTCAATGGCCTGGTCGAAGTTCTTGTCGGCCACGTCGAACTCCTCGGCCTCGATGGCGATATTGCCCAGGTAATACATGGCCTTGAGATCGTTGGGCCTGGCCGAGGACCACCGGACCAGCCTGTCCACGACTTCCTTTGGCGTATAGGCGGCGATCGCCTGTTCCATCAGGAGGTCGAATAACGGGCTTTGGTAGGTGGCGTACTTGCTCTCAAAGATCTTGTCGGCCTCCGCCTTGTGACCGGCGCCCACCAAGGCGCGGACCTTCAGAGCGTCGAGCCAATCGTAGTCCTTGGGCTTCTCGGCTTGGATCTTGTCGATCTTGGTGATGGCGTCGGAATACATCTTCTGGTCCATCATAGCCTGCAGGTACGTCCGGAGAATGTCCTGGGACTCCGGCGCCAGGCTGCGGGCCTTCTCCAGGGCGTCCAGGGCCTCCTTGTTCTTGCCCTGCGCCAGCAATTCCTGGTATTTGATCACGTAGAGCGGGGCGGGATTCTTATTCTTCTTGAGAATGGGGGTCAGCAGCGTGTCCAGTTCTTCCCACATGTGTTTCCGCAGGTAGACTCCCACCAGTTCGTTGATGGCCGGACCATAATCGGGATTGCGCTGGAGGATCTCCTTGAGTTGCAGGACGGCCTTGTCCACTTGATACTGCAAGACCATCACCTTGGCCAGCTCCAGCGAGATGTCCAATTCGGAAGGGGCGAGCTTCTGCGCCGCTTCCAGGTCCGTGCGGGCCTTGCCCAACTCTCCCTGCCCAACGTAGAAGTTCGCCCGATTCAGCAGCGGGGTCCGGTCATCCTTGTTGAGGGTGATGGCGGTGGTCAGGGCTTCCTCGGCGTCTTTGGGGGAAGGCGGATCCTTCACCAACGCCCACATGGCCTTGAGGTAAAGGGTCTCGATGTCCCCGGGGCGGTGGGTCAGGAGCGTGTTGATCCGAGCCGCGGCGTTGTCCAACTGCCTGGGGTCCGACTGCCCGGCATTGAGCTGATCCTTCACCAGTTCTTTCTCGGCCGCCTGCCCGTTGGCGGTCTTGTCCAAGTCCATGACCGTGATCATGTTGGTCACGGCGTCGGCCCACAGTTGCCGGTTCTCGTCGAACCGGGCCATGTAGAAATAGCCCCTGGGATCCTGCGGACTGGCGTCAATGGCTTTCTGGAACTCGCGTCGGGCCTGCTCCATGTCCTGCGTCATCAGGAATTCGCCGTACAGCCCGTGGAGGGGCACCGGGTCGAGTTTCTGGCGGAGCAGCTCGTCCATCATTTTGCGAACGTCGCCGAACCGCTTGTTCCGCAGATAGAACTGCCCCAGGTTCCTGGCGGCGCCGATCTTGTCCTCGGCGACTTGCAGGGCCCGGACGCACATTTCCTCCGCCTTGGATGGCTGGTTGGTGTACTCGTAGAGGGCGGCCAGGCGGTAGATGCTGGCCAGGTCTTTGGGATTCCGGGCCAGCATTTTCTCGCGAACCGGAATGCTTTCCTCGGGGTTCACGGTGGCCTCTTTGATCTCCTGGTTCCTTTCGGTGAAGAACGGATCGGTGGGCGCCAGCCTGAACCCGGCCTGGACGTACTGAACATACTGGTCCCTCTTGTCGGGGCTCTGGGAGACCAGGACCAATCCTTTGAGGACATCCGGGTTGCCCGGGTTGTTGTCGAATAAGGTCTTGTAAAGCGATTCGGCCTTGTCCGTGGCGCCGCTGGCGCGATAGAAATCGGCCAGCATGAGCTGGATCTTGGCGGAATCGGGTTGCTCCTTGTAGCACTGCTCGAGCAAGGCGATGGCGCCGGGCAGATCGTTCCTGACCGCGGCCAGGCGGGCCTGGAACTCCTTGCCGTTCAGACCGTCCGTGTTGTTTTGGACGGCGGCGTCCGCCCATTTCTGGGCGTCGGCTATTTTCCTCCTGCTCAGGGCCAACTCGAATTCCCGGCTGATCACCACTTTGTCTTTGGGGTCGGCCTTGGCCGCCTGATCCAGGTACTTGACATAGTCGTCCTCCACGCCGTATTGCAGGGCGACGCTCGCCTTGGACAGCGCCTTCTTGAGTTCGCCTTCCTGGGCGTCGGCCAATTCCATGGTCTTCTTATAGGCCATGGCCTGCCGCTGCTTGAGGTCCGGGGTGTTGAGCTGCTCCCGGATGTCCTGGAGGTTTTGTTTGGTCTTGGGCTCCTTGCAATCCGCGATCAGCTTATCCAGGAGGTTCTTGGCGTCGGCGTCCTGCTTATTGACGATGTATCCGTTGACCAGCGCTCGGGAAACGTCCTGGTTGTCGGGCAACTTCCGGTGAAGTTCCTCCAGAAGCTTGATGGCGCCCGCGTGGTTGTCCAAGGCCCAGGCGGTTTGGGCCTGGTCCAGGAAAAACCGCACGTTGCTTTCGGTGATCGACACCTCTTTGGACATCGAGATGTCGCCCGTGGTGCTCGTGCCGTTCAACGCGATCGCCGTTTCGCGCATGTTCTTGGCTTCGGTGTAGTCGGGATAGAATTTCAACACCGCGTCCAGGGTGGCGATGGCTTTGGGATAGTCGCGCGTGCTCATCAACAACCTGGCCCTGATCATCAGGAAATCGGGATCGTGCTCGTTGCCTGGGGTGGCCAGAAATCCGTCGATGGTCTTGGCGATCATGACGGGCTTTCCGCTCAGACCGTACGCCTGCACCAAGTCGCCGGCGGTCAGTTTATCGGCATGGTTGAACCCCGTATCCGCTTCGGTCAGAAGCCTGATGGCATCGTCCAGCCTGGCGCTGCCGGGCTGAGACGTCGATGAAGTCAACACGTCGGACAAGGCCAGGCGCCCGGCCAGACGCTTCCGGAACGGGCTTTGGAGCCTCAGTTCCGAAACCTGATCCAGCAACGACTGCACTTCCGCGCGAAGCTTCTCCCTGTCGCCTTCCTTCCGGTTGATCATGCTCAGCAGGACGTCGGTCAGGAGGATGTCCAGACGGAACCGGGCGTTCGTGAGGTTTTCGGGATTCTGCTTACTGGCGGGCTGGGAGGTGGCATGTTTGTTAAGGTTGTCGATGCCGTCGCGAAGGCACTGGGCGGCCTTGGCCAGTTGGGGCGGGGCCGGAGGGCAGTAGAGGGAGGAGAGGTCTGCGTAGGCGTCAACATCAGTCGGATCCACTTCGATGGCTTTCTCCAGGTCCGCGATCGCCTCGGGCACTTTCTGTTCCATGTGCCTCAGTTGAGCCCTGGCAATATACCCTCGGGCGTCGTGGGGAGCGTTCTTGATGGCCTTGTCGATCAGGAGCATCGCCTCGGCGCGGTTGTCGTGCCTTAATTGCCAGTCGGCAAAGTCCACCATGATTTCCGCGTTGTCGGGGTTGGCCGCCATGGCGTCGCTGTACACTTTGTCCGGCAGCGGACAGTTGTCGGACAGCTTGGCCACGTCCATTCCCGCGAACATCGCGTAACGGATCCAGTATTCGGCCACGTCCTTCTTGAGCGAAGTCGCCTTTCGGAAGTCGGTCACGGCCTGGTTGGAATGCTCCGCGTTGTGAAGCCTCATGGCCAGCGAAGCGTGCTCTTGGGCCCGGCGGAAGTAGGCCTCCGCGTCATCGGGCGCCATGGCGATCAGGTTGGTCGCCTCCTGGATGAAATCCTCCGGTCCCATGTGCCCCCAGTAGATATCGACCAGGAGTTTCTCGGCCTCGACGTATCCCTTGTTGCTCCTCAGCGCCGCCTTCAGGCTCGAAGCCGCCTTCCCTTCCCTGTCCGCCTTGTCATGGTCCGAGGCCTGGGGGACTTTGCTCCACGCCAGGTAGGCCTGCGCGAGTTTGTACTCGCACTTGGCCAGTTCATCGGGATGGTCTTTGGCGGCCGTTCTGAGCTTGCTCTGC
>CAZYDC010000376.1:0-5503 GCA_964646065.1 uncultured Planctomycetaceae bacterium
ATAGTCCCGAGGGACCGCCCCATTCCGCCGGTTGATCGAGGTCGGGGTAATCCATTTCCCAGTCCTGGTCCACGAGCTCGTAGCCGAAGGCGATCCCCAGGGGTTCGAGCCGCCCCCTAGCCTCGTAGTAAGGGCGGATGCCGTCGGGCCTGATGAGGAAAAAGATGTAGGGAACGACGGGAGCACCATCGGAGCCGGTCGTGGCCTGGATGTGAATCATTTCCTGAATCACCGCGAGGACCAGCGGGTTGCTGCGCACCGCCAACCACCAGGCCGTCGGCCTTGGCATCGAGCGTCACGTCGATCCGCTTGTTGTCCCCCGCCGACGAGCGGGTCGTGTCCAGCGTGCCCGAAAACTTACCGCCAAGATTGGTCTTGTCCAGATCAATCACCTCGTCGAGACGGTCGCGTAGCGCGGACAAATCCGCCTGGTACGCCAGATGGAACTTGGTCGGAGAACCCGAGCCGTTGATCGAGGCACTGGGCCCAAAGTCGGCGCCCACGTTTTCGATCTTCAACTGCTTGTCGGCGTCCGTGGAAAACTTGGCGCCGACTTTTATCGGATCCCATGCCTTGGCGGGCTGCCCCTGGTTGCTGAACGCGAGGTTAAGCGTCAGCGCCACTTCTCCCGCCGGGGCCGCGCCGCCCTGAACGTGAGTCGTTGTGATCTTCAAGTCGCCGCCCGTAATCTGGACCCCCTTCCGCAACTGGATCCGGCCGGGGACCGACTTGGCCACCTCGGCCACGTTCACCCCGCCGTTGGCATCCAAGGTGAAGCCCGGCAACTCGACGGATTTTCCATTCATCAAGGCGTTCACGATCGCCGCACCGTTGACCTGGGTCTTGCCGGACGTGTCATAGGCGAGCGTCGAATTGATCTCGCCCAGCGCCCCGCCGGAGGTCGATCCGCCGACCTTGAGCGTTCCGTGCAGCATCTTGCCCTTGTAGTCGGCCGCGCCGCTTACGCTCGCGTTCAACGGCGGCACGGAACTATCCTGGCCGGTGTTCCCGACGGAAAAACCGGTGAGGTCGAGCGCGTATTTGCCTTCGCTCTGCTCCGACGAGAGATTCCCCGTCGCGACCAGGTTAATGTCGCCTTTGCCGTCGATGCTCCCGTTCGTGAATGACAGGCCCTGGCTTTTGGCATTGAGCGTCAGGCCGATGTGATTGTCGTCTCCCTGCAAGCGGGCGGTGTCCAGACTGCCGGAGAGCTTGCCGCCAAAGTGGATCGCGTCCAGGTCCACAACCTCGTTGAGGCGGTCGCGCAGCGCGGCCAGGTTGGAATTGAACACCATGTGGAACTTGGCCGGAGTGCCCGAACCGTCCAGCGAAACAAACGTGCCGACATCAACCTTGGCCTTCTCGATCTTCACTTGCTTGTCGGCGTCGGTGACGACGTTAAAGCCGACCGTGATCGGATCCCACGTCTGAGGCGGCTGCCCCTCGCGGGTCGTCGTCAGAAGGAGCGTCAGCCCGCCCTGGGCCGCCGGGGCCGCGCCGCCCTGAATGTTCGTCGCGGCGATCCGCAAATCCCCGCCCGTGATCTTGGCGCCGTTCCGCAGCGTAATCAGGCCGGGAACCGACTTGATCGCCTCGGCCAGGTTCAAGTGGCCTTCCTTGGGAACCTTGAACGTAAAGTCCGGCAGTTCGACGGACTGCCCTTTCATCAATTTGTCCCATATCTGTGCGAAATCGATCTGGGTCTTGCCGGCGGTGTTATAGTTCGCCTCCGTCTGAATCTCGCCCAGCGTTCCGCTGGGGGTCGATCCGCTGAAAGCAAGCGTGCCGTGCAGTTTCTTGTCCTTGTAGTCGGCCCCGCCGGCCAACTTCGCGGTCAGAGGCGGCACGGGGTTTTTCTCGTCGGCGCTCGCGACGGAAAGGTCCTTGACGTCGATAGAATACGTGACATCGCCCTTGCCCCCAGCCAGATTCCCTGTCACGACCAGGCCGAGGTCGCCTTGGCCGTTGACGCCTTTCGCGGCGAACGCGAGAATCGGTTTCATGGCGATGCGAGAATCGGTCTTGGCGCTGAGCGTGCCGGAGGCCTTATCCAGATTGAGATTCCCGCCCGCGAACAGATCCCGCACGGCCGCATGAACGGTCAGCCGCGGGCCTTTGGCTTGTCCGTTCTCGGCCAGCAGCGTCGTGCCCAGATCGATCAGGATGTCGTTCAGAGTCTTGGCCCGGACCTCACCATTGGTATCGCTGGTGGCGTACTGGCGGCCGTCCGGCTGGACGACGCGCACATGGTCGGCTGTCCAGTTCAGATCGACCGTGGGGCTGAACGTTGAATTGCCGGGCTGCGCGGCAGCCGGAGGCGAGGGCTGCCGCATCGCGAACGCCTGCTGGAGCGAAGTGGACCCGTCCGCCGTCTGTAGGATGTCAACGGATCGGACGTGGGCGTCCAGCCTTCCGAGGTTCTCCCGCGACCAGAGCAGGTTCCACAGATTGCGGTCCCAATGGACCTGTGCGTCATCCACGACCTTGCGGCCTTGCGGGTCGGTCACGCCCAAGCCGGCGAGGCTGCAATTGCCGAACCAGGACAGCGACAGGTTGGCCATGGCGACCTTGCCGGAGATGCGATCGTTGACCTGGGAGACAATGATTCCTCGGGCAAAATCGGTGGACGCCAGCGTCGGCAGCAAAGCCACCAGCAGGAGCGTCAGAACCAGGATGGTCAGCAGGCTGCGCCGGAACCAATGGCTTTTCTTGACAGGAGTTGCCGCCGGCGCGGCGGCGGACGCGGCAACGGGCTCGGCCCCTGGCGCCTGGGCCTGCGAAGTCTGGGGTTGTTCGCCCTTGGCGCCAGGCGCGGCGGCATTCCACCGGCGTTTCAATCGGGATGGCGCCGGCGTGGTGCGGGGCGCGTTGGAGTCGGCCTGGAAATTCTGATTCTGATTATCTTTATCGTCCGGCATGGTAGCTCTCCATATCAAGGGCCGAGGCGTGGGCGATGGATTTGCCGCGGATCGTTTCGACGATCTCCTGTGCGAAGTTGTCGGCAGTCGGCGGGGACGGTCTGCGTATATGCCCCCCTTTTTGCCCTTTTTGCAGCTCGCCGTTGGCCATTGGAATACTCTTTCTTTCTATTCCAATATTAGTCCGCCGGTCGAAAATTTTCAGGCCAATCGCGGAACGTGGAGCGTGGAGCGTAGAGCGTAGCGCGTGGCGCGTAGAGCGTAACAGCAAGAAACAGCAACGACAAAGAGCCCGCACCGATCAATACGATCTTGCGGGCTCTTTGCTGTTGCTGTTTCTTGCTGTTTCTTGCTGTTACGCTCTACGCTCTACGCGCCACGCTCTACGGTCTAACAGCCCGCGAAGCGGGCGGTCTCCTCTGCCGCCATCTGCGCCCATTGGAAGACGCGATGCGGTTCGTACCTCATGGTGCTCACGTCTTTGAGCGTGATCTCGACGATGCAGCCTCGGGTCTTGGCCAGGAACTCGCGGAAGTCCTTCCGGACGGCCTCGAGGTCCCAACGATCCGCGGCCAGCATCGCCGGGTTGGGTTTGTGCGTGAAGACGAGCGTGTCGCCGATGTTCGCGACGGCGGCGTCCACGTCGGCCCAGGGAGTCACTGACACCTTGCGGAGGTTGGGCAGGTTCCTCTTGAGGATGTGGATCTTGTGGTGCAGCGCCTCGCAGCAGCCGTAGGCGGCCAGGCCGAACTGGTTGATCACGCGTTTTTCGTACGCCAGCGCGAACTCCTCGTGCATGTCCGGCGAGACCGCCGTGAAGATCTGCGCCATTCCGCCGCCCCAGAGATCCATCGTTTGCGGGTGCAGCGGATCGCTGCCTTTTCGCGGAAGTTCGTCGGTGTACGCCAGCCCGCCCGAGACGGTCTTGCGGCCGCCGCCGAAACTGGCCGTCATCAGGTTCATCGCCTTGAGCTGCTCCAGGCGGTGCAGGTGCGCCACCGTCAGCCGCTCCATCGCCATGTGGAACAACTCCGGACGCTCCACCAGGCAGGCCATTCCTTCTTCGATGCCCAACCACACGAACAACTCGTCCACCGGCGCCAACTCGTAACCCTGCAACCCGCGCTTCTCCACGCTCAGGACGCCGCCCAGAAGGTCGCGCGCCCGTTGGTAGTTCTGCTCGGTAAGGTCCCAGTCGCACACGAGGGTCGGCGATTGGATCTTCTGGACGTCTTCTTCATTGCGGATCAGCGTGTGGTATCGGTGCCCCACGATGGCGTTGGCGGGATCGGAAACGACCGTGTCCTCTTGCGCCGTGAGACCGTATCCGGAATCGTGGAAAACGTAGGGAACGTGGAACACCGGCTCCACGACCATGTCGCCCCGCGCGTGCTTCCACTGGAACAGCCGCAACCGCAATTCGCCTTCGATCTGCCGGCAGAACGAATCGGTCGTCTGCAGGTTCGTTTCACCGTCGGCGTCCAATTCGCTCATCGGCGACTCGGACAGGTACACAAGCACCAGCGGCTTTCCCGGCCGCAGGCCGTTGAGCCGCTTCCATTCATCCATGTTCCGCTTCTGGACGGGCAGCGCCGCGATCTCGGCAACTTCCGCCGCCAGCCGCCGGATGATCTCCCGGTCAGCGGCCGAAAACTCGAACGAGGACCTGCCAACCGATTTGGCCTGCGAAATCGGCGTTTCTCCCCGATTTCCCAATGGAACCAGCTCGCCGCCAGTCAGGAGCACCTCTGGGTCCACCCAGTCGGCCTGTCCGTAGAATTCGACCCCGGTGAATTTCGCCCTTTCGCTCGAGGCCCGGATGCGCAGATGGAATTCCTTCACGCCGTCCAGCGCGACGACCGCTTCCCGCGCCGCGTCGCCAAGCCGCATGTGTGGGCTTGACCAGAGGGTCTTGCCGCCGGCTTCGACGCTGAAGGTCAGCCGGGGCAAGTCCGAATGCGACCGGACGACGGGGTTGTCGTCGAACCCGGCCCAGGCGCGAAATTCCTGCATGGGCACGTCGCTGACAATGCGGATATCGCTGTCGGCATGGCCGCCGAAACCGCGGCCGAAAACCTCGCCCGCGATGCACAGCGGCTGACCGATGTGCGATACCCCGATCCGGAGCGGCGCGTTGCAACCTTGGCGTTCGGAAACAACCTTAACAGGAGTCCCAGTCATGGCAATCCTCTCGATTTCAGAAGGCACACGAAAACTCGACCACGCGGAGTATTGTCGGTCAGGCGGGAATGCACGTCAAGAGGAACCGGAAGGAACGCAGCGTTGGGTGCCATGCCCAAGTCTGCGCGGGCATGTCTTTGTGGCACCCCCAAGTCCGCTTGGGGGTGTCTGGGGTCACGCACGCAACCAAGACACCCCCAAGCGGACTTGGGGGTGCCACAAGAGGGACATGCCCGCGCAGACTTGGGCATGGCACCCTTTCAAATCCCGGGCGCCGCGGAATCCACGATGTGAAAAACCGCGCTGCTGCCTTCGGCGGTCAGGCCGACCTGGCCGACGGCGGGAACGGTGCCGACCTTCTTTCCGTTGGCCCAGAGCGTCGTGGACTTGTCGTCCTGCGAAAC
>CAZYDC010000377.1:0-5496 GCA_964646065.1 uncultured Planctomycetaceae bacterium
CGTGGGCGATCAGCGAGCACATCGCCCTGCGGGTCAAGTGCCGCACGCTGTTCGCCACGCACTATCACGAGCTGACCGAACTGGAAAACCTGCTGGACGGCACCGCCAACCTCAACGTCGCCGTGCGCGAGTGGGCCGACCAGGTGATCTTCCTGCACAAGATCGTCGAGGGCGGGGCCGACCGCTCCTACGGCGTCCACGTGGCCCGCCTGGCCGGGGTGCCCAAGGACGTGATCGACCGCGCCAAGGCCCTGCTGCCCCAGCTCCAGGCCCACCTCGCCAAAGGCCTGGGCCTGCCCGAACTGGCAGCCCGAGCCCGCGCCGCCGCACAGCAAATGGACCTCTTCGCAAACCCCGCCCAAAGAATCGCCCGCGATTTGAAAGCCGCGAACTTGGACGAAATGACCCCGCTGCAAGCGATGGATTTGCTGAGGAGACTGCGGGGGGAATTGTGAGGACTGGATTTTTGTGGTACGTAAAGCCGACATCTATACAATCATTCATATCCGCCTGTGAAGGTGGAGAATCGGTGTACTCGCGGCAACTTCCGTCGGCCGCAGCCGGACGGCGATCGGGATCCACGAATGACAATCGATGAATTGCTTGGCAGACTGGGATACGAAGGGTCCGACAATTACCTGCGCCAGGACCGGGGCGACTTCAACACCGTTGTCGATTACGGGCACCTGTTCCGCAAGGCCGCCAAACCTGGCATCGGGCTGCATGGCGTGTATGCATTGAGAGGCGGCCAGGCGGCAACCGTTCCGGTGGTCTACGTTTGCGAAGCAACGGACGTCGGGGAAGCGCACAAGCTGGCATGGGATCAGGATGCCGTACCGTTCCTGATCGTCAACAATCCTGAAACCGATAGCGTACATGTTCGCCCTGGGTTCTGCTATGAGGCAGGCCAAAGCGACAGCAAATCCATACGCGAGGTTCAAGAAGCCTTCGGTTCCGCCGATCTCCAGTACATTATTGACAGTCTCGGAGCAGAATCGGTCGACAACGGCATGATTTGGCGCCGTTGGGGCAAGCACGTCAGGACGGAACATCGAATCGACCAGCGTTTGCTGAGGAACCTGCAAAAACTGGATGAGTGGCTCCAGCGAGAGGGGGGACTTACCCCAGCGGATTCGCACGCGTTGATCGGTAAGTATGTTTACCTGCATTATCTCAGCGACAGGCATATACTGTCGCCCCGTAAATTGGAGAAATGGAAAATTCCCCATGCCGCCGTCTTTGGGCGCGACGCCAACCGTGACGGACTCAAGAGGGTTCAGTCAGAATTGGACGACTGGCTCAACGGCGAGGTGTTCCCGATAGACTTCAAGGGTGGAAAAGCAAATCTTGACAGGTGCATCACCCGTGTGGCCGCCACGTTCGCGGGTGATGAGCTGACAGACGACAAACAATGGCAGCTTCATCTGGATTTCAAGGCGTATGATTTCTCATACGTGCCCATTGAGGTTCTCTCCAATATTTACGAACAGTTTCTTCACGCGCCCCCAAAAGGTGGCGGCCAGAGCAAAGCGAGAGCAACCGGCGCCTACTATACGCCTATTCCGGTAGTAAATATGATGTTGTCGGAACTGGAGGAACGCCTGCATCTCGAACGGGGAATGCGCGTTTTCGATCCGGCGTGCGGGTCGGGCGCGTTTTTAGTGCAGGCCTTCCGCAGACTCATTGAGAGGGAATATCCCCCGTCAAAAGTAAAGCACCACAGCCCGGACAAACTGCGAAAACTGGTCGAGGAGCACTTCTTCGGGCTGGACACTGACCCGGATGCATGCAACGTAGCCAGGCTGAGCCTGATTCTGACCCTATTGGATTACGTTGACCCACCCGACCTCGAAGATGCGCGCCTGAAACCAAAACTGCTACCTGACCTACGTCGAAATGTTATCGAAGGGAATTTTTTTGAAGACGATCATGAATGGCGAACGTTGTTCAGCAACAAGAAGGCAGACTGGATCGTCGGCAACCCCCCGTGGAAACAGTTGAAGGAGGGCAGGAAGCACAAAATCACTAAGGACGACAAATTAGTCCTCGCTTGGATAAAAACGGAAGAAAAAAAGAAAATAAAACCGCGCCCAGTCGGCAATTACCAAGCCGCGCGTGCCTTCGCCTGGCGGGCCGCCGAGTACATCAGCGAAACCGGCGAAATGGCGATGTTCCTGCCTGCCATGTCTTTATTTGAGGATGCAGCCGCTAACTTCCGCCGGCGCTTCTTTGAAGCGATGGATGTTCACACGGTCGCCAATTTTTCCAACTTGCGGCATGTCCTTGCTCCCGGGCGTTTCGAGGCTCCAGCGGCGGCGATCTTTTACCGGCCGAGGGATCAAGGCAAGGAACTGACCGGAGACGAATACATTCGCACGTATTCCCCGCTTCTGGCGAACCAGGAGGCCATCAGTCCGGATGAGCATGGACAGCAAAACGAAAGCTGGAACATCGTAGTCAACGCCAGCGAAATCCGCGACATTCCAATGACAGAGGTTTGCGGCGGTGATGCCCTTCCGTGGAAAGTGGCCGCATGGGGGTCCAAACTGGACCTGAAATTCATTCGTTCTATTCGGAATCGCTTTAAGACGACAATCGGTAAAATGGAATATGACGGGGTATTAGTCTTGTCACAGGGGCTTGAGCTTCGTCCTAGTAGTGCATCGAAAAAAAACACTGACCCGATCAAATTGCCAACCGGCGCAGAGAAAGTTGACTTCACGATGCTTAAGGGCGTCAGCGACTTCTTTGACCTGCCTCCATCTGTTCTGGTTCCGGTTCCCAAGAATATGACTCGTGTCCGCAAGGGGCGGGGCGATTTGCCTTTGTCGGTCTGTGAGCATCCCCATGTTCTGGTGAGCGAAGGCAGAACCTTCGCCGTATATTCCGACAAGTTCTTAGTGATTCCCCACCCACAGATAGGCATCTTCAGCCCAACGAAGAATGAGGATTTGCTCAAGGCACTGGCGTTGTACCTGAGTTCGGATTTCCTCTATTATTATGAATTCCTCGCATCCACTAAACTCGGTGTGGAGCGCGATGTTTCAACACTGGACTCCCTGCGTTCTGTACCCATGCCATTGGCGGGAATGGCCGAAAGCGAATTGAAGGTCTGGGCGAAATTGCATGACGAACTGGCAGAGCGGACCAGAGAAGCGTGGCGCGAGATGCAGCCGAAAACGTTGTTTCAGGACGGCGAGGAACCACTGCGCCCACCCAAAGGCCCAGTGGTCAGCGGGGAATGGATAAAGAAGCTAAACAACCTTGTGGATGACGCCTTGGGCCTTAGGCTGTGGGAAAAATCGCTGATCCATGATTTGGTTCACGTTCGCGCTACCCTAAATGACGGCAGGTTAGAAAAGGACGCCGTTGATCCCCCGAAAAAAAGTGAGATTGAAGTTTACGCAAAAGAACTTCAGGAAATGTTGAACGCCTTTATTCAGGACGAGATTCCTGGTGGCCATGATGTGGAAATTCTTTATGAATTGGGCCAACATCATGCCGGGGTCGGTCTAGTGCGAGTCAGGCTAGACAAGCGGGCACTCGGACATGGAGAATTGACCGTAAAGGCGGCCGCATTGAAGCGCCCGGATAAGGCCATGCGCCAATGGGTCTACTTCGACCGAGGCCACTACGTCTACGCCGGCAAGGACACGTATTTGCTCAAACCCCTGCAGAAATTTCATTGGACCAAATCGCAGGCGATGATCGACGCCGGTGAAATGATCGCCGGCTCGATGAAACGAGGGAGACGAACTTGATCGATAGGGAAGGGCATCAGCCCCCGGGGAGCGTATCCGACAGCGGGCCGGATAACTTGATGATTTTTGTGCGGCGGTCCCATGAGCTGCTGGGCATGGGGTACGCAACGCTCACTCCAAGCGTTTTCTCCGATACGGCCGAACCAGTCATCACATATAGGCTGGTGCAGGCAGTTGATAACATTCTCCGGGATAACACTGAACTTTGGATGATTCCTTTCTCCATACAGTCAGACCCTTTGATCTACAATAATCCAAACCGTCCGGAAGACTGGCCCAACAGACTGGATATTCGCATTGAATTTTCCAAGGAGGGAGGGCGGTCGTACTTGTGGTTCGAGGCAAAGCGTCTGGAGCCCAGGAACCATAATGTCTGGGTCTACCTTGGCAGCGAAGGGTTGCTGCGTTTCGTTGAGGGTAGATGTGCGAAGGACGAGGCTATCGGCGGGATGCTGGGGTACGTGCAGAAAGGCGTGCCGGAAGATTGGGCCAAGAAGATCGGCGAAGCCATGAGCAATGACCCGACCAAAGTGCGGCTGCGAAAGGATCGGGGTTGGCGGGCCGAATCACAGACCGACGGAATACCGTTTGGATACTGCTCCGACCACGATCGCCCAAGCGGTAAACCTATCCGAATCTACCATTCCCTTCTCATTTTCAATTGAACCAAGCCTCGGTCGCGTTCTACTGCTCTTCCGGAGTGTAGTATTGCACCTTGCGAAGCTGCGGGATCACTCCGATTTCCGCCGCCATTGAGAAGAATTCTTCCATACCTTCGCGGTGGGCGTCGGTGAAGTCGAAGTTCAGACATTGCCCCAGGTATTTCTGGGCGATGTCGTGGGGCCAATGGTGGAGCGGGGCGTATTTGCGGGCGATTTCGTCGAGGTTTGCCTGGCCCTCGCGGCGGGCGGTTCGCAGCACGCGGTAGAGTTCCTCGTGGTCGCTGCCCTCGGCGGCGGCCCAGACCGCGAACACGAACGGCAGCCCGGTCATCTCGAACCACAGGCGGCCGAGGTCGAATTGGAAGTCAAAGCCGATCGGCGGTTGCGTGACGACTTTGTCGCCGATCATCAGCACGGCCTGTGCGTCCTCGGCGATATCGCATCCGCCGGGCGAGAACGGAATGATCCGCAGGCGGCGCTTGAACTGGTAATGCCAGATCACCTGGGCCAGCGCCACCGACGTGTGCGAATCGATGTCCACCCAGAGGGTTTCGATCTTGTGCGGGCGGATCTGCGAGAAGATCCGCACGGTGAGCACCGACCCGGCGCAGCCGATGCACCCCGCGGGCAGCACGGTCAGGTCACTTTCGGCCCGTTGCAGGTCGATGGCGGGCAGCAAGGCGGCGTCCACCTGGTTTCCGGCGAGCATTTCGCGGAGGTCCGAGGGCACGGCCCGCGTGACATCCAGTTGCGGCTGGTCGTCCATGCCTTCAAGCAGCGGGCGGGTGTTGAGGTACGAAACCGCCCCGATCCGCTGGTGGCTAATCGCCGGACCGGAGGGGCGAACAAACGAACTTTTCCGCACATCTTTTTGCATACGAACCTCTCTGACGACCTAAGGATATTACTTATTGTTTTGTCAGGTTCCAACCTATTTGATTATATCCCTCCAATTCGCGTGGCACTTTACGCAAATCTAACCCCTGTCAGTAATCGCCTAAAAGATAAGATGTTATGCTGACAAACTATTTCACAAAAAAAAGGATTTGCACAATGGAAGCGTGCTATCGCCA
>CAZYDC010000378.1:0-5488 GCA_964646065.1 uncultured Planctomycetaceae bacterium
GAGATGCGCCCAGCACACCTGACGGGACAGCAGGTCGATGATCCCACGGACTCAGGGAAAAATCTTTCTGGAATCAGGCTTGACACCCGCCAAACGGTACGCTATCCGGGGGCCCCAAATTGGGCCGATCAGACCGTTGTGAGCGGGACTGACGGCCTTGAGGATGAAAACAGCACTGTGATATTGAGTGGCGTCATCAAGGACTTGACGTGGTTTGCCCCACGCTCCGTGTGGAAAAAGCGGATCGGCGGCAAGGTCTACTACTTCAAGGGCGATGGCAGCGGCGAGAAAACCATCGCGTCCTACGCCGCCGCACTGATGCAGCTTGCGGATCGGCAGGAAAAGCGTGCCATCGAGATTAGGGCTGACCTTGCGACGTGGCAAAAGGAACAGTTTACTGATGTGTCGGCCCGCCACGGCGAGCGGATCGCTCAGGCCGTGGTTTGGGGCCGAAAAGAGATGCCGCTGTCGGAAGCCGTCGAGAGCTACTTGACCGACAAACTGGCTCGCCATGAGCAGGGCGAGATCGTCATGGCCACGTACGAGCAGTGCCGTTTCTTGACGAGACGCATCCAAGGCGTCCTTGAGCATCTGAAACCGTCAGTGGTCTCGGTCAATCAGATCAACGCGGATGTCTTGAGCCGCTTTCGGCAAGAAGTTCTGACCGGCAACAAAAACACCCTCACGACTCGCAGCCATCTGCTGCGGTACTGCAAGTGGTTCGTGAAGTGGTGCTGGGAGAACGGCAAACTTTACGAAATGCCGCGAAACATCGACAGCTTCGCCAAGGTGAAGATTTTCAAAGAGACCGAAGTGGCGGTGTTCACGTTCGATCAGGTTCGGAAAATCTTGGGCTGCTGCGTTTCGGATCACCAAAAACTTTACGTCCTCCTCATGCTCAACTGCGGATTCGCTTATCAGGACATCGCTGACCTCAAGCCCAGCGAATACGCCGATGGGTTCATCGACAGGGCAAGGTCAAAAACGGACATTCCGGGGCGGTGGTATCTCTGGACCGAAACACGGCGACTGTTGGACATGCTCGGTCAGCGAAAGGGCGAGCATCTGCTGACGACCATGAAGGGCGGGTGCCTCATCAAGAGGCGGATCGAGAATAAAAAAATGGTCAGCAGCAACGCCATCGAGTCGAGCCTGAAAAGCCGCCTTTTCGGGATCAACGGGGATGTTCCGAAAATGCTTGAGGAGTGGGGCATCCGTGGAACGCCCTACATGTTCAGAAAAACCGTGGCAAACGAAATCGAGAGGCTGGTGGATCGCGAGACCGCGAAAACTTACCTCGCCCACGCGGACGGCTCCGTGGCCGAAAAAAACTACCTCCAACGAAAATACGAGAAGCTGACGGCAGCCCTGAAAATGGTTGAAACGCTGCTCATGTCCGAGCAGCCTGCGGATGGCGATCAGGCGTCAGGAGAGGGCTTAGGGGGATACAAGGGGGATACAGAAGGGTGTTTTGGGGCCAAAAACGAGCAAGAAACGGAAATGAAAAAGCCGCTGTAAGTTCTTCGCTTACAGCGGCTTCCGCAGCCAATCGGGGCGGAGAGATTTGAACTCTCGACCTCTTGACCCCCAGTCAAGCACGCTAAACCAAGCTGCGCCACGCCCCGATGTATTCACTTTTCATTCCGGCCGCCGGGTCTCTCGACCTGTCGCCTGGGCGACCACGCTAAACCAAGCTGCGCCACGCCCCGATGTATTCACTTTTCATTCCGGCCGCCGGGTCTCTCGACCTGTCGCCTGGGCGACCACGCTAAACCAAGCTGCGCCACGCCCCGATGCATTGAATCCATTATAAGGCTTGCCGCGCGGCTGGCAAGTGTATTTGGCCGGATTGAACAAGGAAGTTGATTATTTGTCGCCGGCTTTCTTGTCGTCAGGCTTCTTGGTGTCATCGGGTTTGGTGTCGGCGGTTTCGGGCTTGGGTTCGGGCGGCATGGTGGCGCCCTTGGGGGCGACCGTCACGGAGTTGAGCCAGATCGTGCCCTTGTCATCGGTGGTGCTCTTGTAGATGATGAGCGCGTCTGCCTTGAGCGAACCGAATTTTCCGGTCAAGGCGGAGTCCTTGCGGGCGATGACCAGCGTGAGGCTGTTTCCGTAGGCGTCGACCTCGACGGCGTTCAGGGGCTTATCGTCGACGGTCTGCTTGGTGAGCTTGACGAACTTGGCCCACTTGGGCGGCTCGTATTTCTTCATGGACTTGATGGTCGTCTTGCCGGGCACGAGCTGGAACTCGACCGGTTCGCCCGCTTTGAAGGTCTTGGCCACCTTCATCAGGTCTTCGCTGGGCCCCATTTTTCCGTCCGATCCCCTGGCGGCGGGGATCTGGAATTCGGCCTTGACTTGGAATTTCGTCACGCCGATGGCGGCGACGCCGGTTTTGGCGTTGGTGGCTTTGACCCCGTCAAAAAGGAAGACGTTGGGCTCGTTCTCGCCCGGTTTCATCTCATAGACTTTCATATCGCGCATCACGGCCTGCTTGGTCTTTTTTTCGACGGCATAATTCACTTCAAAGATGTCGCCGGGTTTGGAAGACTTGAGCAGGGAGGACAGCCACGAAGGCATGTTGGTGGCGTTGTCGTCGTCGCTGCACACGAAAGAGAGCGGCTTTTCGGCGGGCACGACGGTCAGGGTGATCATCGGAACCAATTTGCCGAAGTATCCGTATTTGTACGGGGCGGAGGAGTACCGGCAGACAGCGACCTGCGGGTCGCCAAGTTGGGGAGGGTTCGCGGTGGCGGGGGTGGCGGCTTTGCCGACCACGCCCGCATTCGCCGCACTGCCGATCAACAAGCCCGTCGCCGCGAAAGAAAGCAGGAAAAGGCCAAGACGCATCATTTTATCGATCTCCTATGATGGAGGCCGGGAACGGCGCCACCATCCGTATTTTCCCTATCATACCGCTTCCGCGCCACGGCCGCCAGCGATTTTTTGGGAGGTATTTATTTTGTCAGCAACCGGTGCAGTGCCGGCAGCGTGGCCCGGTGGTCTCCGCGAACATAGAAACTTTGCCCGCCATCCTGGACCGTTCGCACCAGGACCGTTTTGAACGGGCGGTAGTAATATTCCGGCGAATCCTTCGGCGCCTCGGCGTGCAGGTCGCTGCCCAGGTTCACCAGGTCGAAGACGGCCGAGGTGAAGTGCCGGATGCTTCGCCCCTGCGCGGAGGCGACGTTTCGCACCATGGACAGGGCCTTGAGGTAGACCTCCGGGCCCATGACGGCCGTGCCGTAGCAAAGGACCACTCCGCCTTCGAGGTTCTCCAGGGCCTTGGTGAAGACGAGGAAATCGCGATAGCTCGCCGAGCCGACGGCGGCGCCGTCGAAGTTGGGATGTTCGTGGACGATGTCGTATCCGATTCCCACGTGTACGGTCGCCGGAACCGACGAGCGATACGCCTGGGCGAAGATCGACAGATCCTTGTGCGGGAAGCTGCTTTGGTCGATGTGCCTGCCCAGGGCCTCGCCGAACCCCAGGCCCTCGCGGTCCCCGGCGGCGACGATGTCGTTCAATTGGCCGGTTTCCTTCCACAGTCCGAATTGCCCCTCGGTAATGTACCGGGCCACCGACTCGGTGGAACTGCCCAGCATCGAGAACTCGAAATCGTGAATGGCGCAGGCGCCGTTGCAGGCCAGCACGCTCACCAGGCCGCGGCACACCAGGTCCGCGACGTATCGCCCCAGCCCCCGCTTCAGCACGTGCGCCCCGATCAGCAGCGCCACGGTCGAACCGCGCGCCCGGGCCTGGAGGATCGCCTCCGCCAACGCGGGCAAATCCGGATGCTCGAAGGGCATCGGGCTCTGGCCGACCTCCAGAATGTCCGCCATCGACAGATCGTGTTTTCGCTGGGGCAACGGCAAAAGGCGCAACCGGCTGCGATCAAAACTCGGATACTTGCTTGGCATTGGGCGCTCCGACCTTGGGGGAAATAAACCGCCAGAATACCTCGTCACATCATTGCCGTCCAGTCGAAGTTCAAGGTAGAATCTTTTGCGGATCAAGCAATAAACCGCCGGCTGGAGCGTTATGCTATTTAGAGGCTCTAACCAAACGTAGCATGGGCATCCTGCCCATGAGTATCACGGGCGTCCCGCCCGTGCGAATGTCGCGAAACATGGGCAAGATGCCCATGCGACTCACGGGCGAGACGCCCGTGCTACGGGTTTTGTTAGAGCCCCTTAGAGACCGACGGGCTGCCGGCGGTGTTGGAAGAATGGAGAAAGTAATGAGCCGAATTGTTGCGATGCTGGCGGCGGGGGCGATCCTCGCGGGCGCGGCCTCTCTGGGCTTTGCGCAGGAGCGGGGCCAAGGCAGGGGCTTGCGGGCCACCTCAGCCCCGGACGGCGACCAGGCCAGGCCGTGGGAGCGGATCCTCAAAGAACTCAATCTGAGCGAGGACCAGCAGAAGCAGGTCCAGCAGATCATGAGCACCCAGCGGCAGGCCCAGAAGAATTGGCGCAACGAGAACCAAGCCGCGCTCAAGGACCTCCAGAAACAATTGCAGGACGCCAAGGATTCCGGCGACAAGGACAAGATCAAGGCGGCCAACCAGGGCATAGAGAAGATCGAGCAGTCGCGAAAGGCCCTGCATGAAAACGTGATCAAGCAGCTCAAGGACGTGCTCACGCCGGACCAGTTGGAAAAGGCCAGGAAGTTCATGCAAGAGGGCAGGGAACAGGACGGCGAGGTGCATCCGGGCATGAGGGTGTTGGATAGGCTCAAGGGGCTGGACCTTACGGAGGATCAAAAGACCCAGGCCCGCGCCATTTTCGACGCGGCCCGAAAGAAGGCCGATGCCCTCACCGACCCGACGGAAAAACAACTGATCATGAAAGTGGCGCGGGAGAAGATCGAAACCGATGTCCTGACCGATGCGCAGCGCCTCCATGTCAGACGCCTGGAAAGCGCCAACGCCTTTCTCGAGGTCGTCCGGAAGCTCAATCTGAGCGACGACCAGAAAAAACAGATTCGCGGGATCATGGACGACGCCAAGACGCAGGCCGACAAGGCCCAGACGGATCGGGAAAAGAAGGCCATTCATCTTCAGGCCTTCAAGAGGGTCCACGACACCGTGCTGACCCAGCCGCAACGGGAGCAGCTCAAGGAAATGCAGAAGAACGCGCGAGACGGGCGCGGGCGCGCCGGCGATCGCGGACTGGGCAGGGGCCCCCGTCCCGGCGCCGCCAGCGGGCCGGGCGCCACCAGCAGGCCGGACGAGCGAGGCCGCCCGGCGCCGGAATCACTCGACGACGACGATCTGGAGTGAGCCATTTCGGTTCTTATCCAATTTATGTGCTCAACACAATACGAAAGCCGCCACGTAACCTAGGTTGGATTTTGCCGTTTTGTGCCAACGGCAAGGCCATAAAAGGGTTCATCCGGCGGAAGCGTAATTCCTCCGATAGTGGCTGACCGGGTCGTCGCTTCCTTATCTTCAATAAAATAGCCACGGGTTGCCCGTCTGCGGGCTACC
>CAZYDC010000379.1:0-5483 GCA_964646065.1 uncultured Planctomycetaceae bacterium
CCGGCGTGAGTCCGGCAAGTTTGCTGGCCAAGCCGGTTCAACTGTTCAACTGGACCGGCGTGACGCCGACGGGAACGTTCGCTTGGCAGGACGATCAGGCCGCGACCGGCTATGTCTGGGACACCAGCCAACTGTACAGCACCGGCGCAGTCACGCTGTATCTGAGCGGCGACGCCAACGGCGACGGTGTGCTGAACTCGCTGGACGTCGACGCGATTTATCAGCACCTGACCGTCGCGCCTTCGGGCTACATGGGCACCTGGCCGCGGGCGCTGGCGGCCTACCAGGCCCAGTACGACGTCAACGGCGACGGCGTGGTCAGTCAGGATGACGTGACGTACGAATTGCAGCATTATTTCCACACCAGCTACGGCGACGCGAACCTGGACAGGGCCACCGACTTCGGCGACTTCCAGACCTTGCTGAACCACTGGCAGGCCAGCGGCGCCGCCATCGGCTGGGCGCAGGCCGACTTCAACGGCGACGGCGTGGTGGACTTCCTGGACTTCCAGATCCTGCTGAACTACTGGAACCCCGGCGGCTGGAACTTCGCACCGTCGGAGCAGGCGCCCGAGCCTGCGTCGTTGAGCCTGATTTTGCTGGGCGCGTTGGGACTGGTCCGTGGGAGAAGAATGAAGAACCGCTAGCCCGCAAGCGCAAGAGTTGCGAAACGGACCACAAGATGCCCCTACACGCCAAACAGCAAGCTCACACCCAGGTTTGAGCTTGCTGTTTGGCGCGTACTTTCATTAGCACGGGTCTTTTCCGCAGAAGAAGAAACAGCAAACCGCAGAACATTCGAACAGCAGAAGTCAAAAGTGAAGACACGGAAATCCGGATCTGTACCTCTTCCTTCTGCTGTTCGACATTCGAATGTTCTGCGGTTTGCTTTTTCTTCGCTTTTACTCCCCACGCCCTACGCCTTTCCTTCGCCGTTACGCGCCTGAACCGCCAAACCCAAAGCTGGGCGGGGCCTTTCAGACGTCCAGCACCGTGTGCGAAATGGCGGGATCGCGGTAGAAGACAAGGATCTCCTCAATGGCGGAGAAGAACGCGTTCACGGCGGCCGAAGAGGGCCTGCCCCTGCGGTCGCCCCTGACGGGGGGCTCCCTCCCGGCCCAGGCCAAGCGTAGGTGATCGAGAGAAACGATTACTTACAGAAAAGATGTTGCACTACTAATACCCGAAAACGCCAAACGAATACAACCGAGTCCGGTTCAAATGTTGTTTGTTTGGCATTTGACGATTGGTGGTTGTGATTTCCAATGCCCGGGTAAGTTATCATCTAAATGGGGCACCACATTAGCACTTCGGAATAACCGCCTGGTATGGACCTTCTTGAAGGAAACCGCGGTTTAGGCGACTAAAATCCAATAGGAAGGAATAGACATCAGGGCAATCAAACGTGGGATTATCAGGAGACGATGGGAGCATTCAAAATCAAGAACTTCCGGAGTCTCCTGGGGAGTAGCGATATGAGGAAGGCATTGATAGCAACGGGGTTCATCTTCGTGGCGGCCTTGGCGGCCTTGCTGGACTGCAAGAGCGGCCGGGCGGCTGGCATGAGCTGGAAAGACACGTTTAGCATTACCGTCCCGGTTACGAGCACGGACATCAAGCAGGGGCAGAGCGCGCTGGTTCGAGTGGTGGTGAATCGCGACGAGGGATTCAAGCAGTCGATCAGACTGGAGGTCAGGGCCCCCGTGGGCCTGGATGTTGATCCCAACACCGTCACCCTGAGGCTGGACGAGAGGGAAAGCGACGTGCCACTGAGAATCATGGCCGATAATAACGCCCGCACGGGCGCGTATAAGATCCTAGTGATTGCCACGCCGGACATCGGCTCGGTCGTGGAAGCGGAGTTCCAGGTCAACGTCATCGCCAAGTGACGCTCGGGCCGTTGCCGGGCAGGCAACGGCGAATGGAGACAAAGTTTGTCTTTGGGAAAGGCAAGAGAATATGAAAACGCTGGGGATGCACTTGTGGTAATAGAGCCTACTCACATGGAAGGAGTTTGACATGAGAGAGTTGAAGATATTCGTGATGATGATTGCGTCGCTGGTGCTGACGGTGTTCCTGGGCTTGGCCGGATGCAGCCAGGATCACAAGTCCGCCGCGAACACCGGCCAGAACCAAGTCGCCGCTGAACCAAGGTTCGATGACACGGACGACAACGCGTACATTACCGATCCGGGCGCAAACCAGCACGGCGACCTGCATGAAGGCCCCGGCTTTGATTCCGGCCGCGATCGAGACGCCAGTCAATGGTGACGATATCTGGGTGCCATGCCCAAGTCTGCGCGGGCATGGAACTGCAAATTGCAGATTGCAGATTGAGGAAAGGGCGAAGAAACGGCTCCGTCTGCCAGGTAGGCAATATGAGATCTGCGATACAGGTTGTCCGGTGGAAGACATGCCCGCGCAGACTTGGGCATGGCACCCGGATGGGCTGAACAGGAAGTACTGTTAATAAGATGCGGAGGAAGAACAATGAATATGCTTTGGACCATAGCGATCATACTTGTGTTGCTGTGGGCGCTGGGAATGATCACATCCTACACGGTGTATGGGTTTATCCATCTCCTGCTGGTGTTGGCCGTGATCGTTGTGTTGATTCGCGTGATCCAAGGGCGACGCTTGTAGCCGCAGCGGGTCGCCTTGGACGCGAATGTTGAGAGTCGAATTGCACGGAAGGCTGCGGCATTGAGGAGAACGGTATATGAGTTATCATCGAGTCACACTGGCCATCATCGGCCTGTCGATGTTTGTGGTGTTCGGGCGGTGGCCCGGTCCAGCCGCGGCGGAAGTGAATGTTGACATTGGGCCTGTTCACGTCCACACCGGACAGCCCGCGCCGCCGCGGCCTGCGGGAATGGATGTGCTGACGCGCGGCCCGGTGAACGAGGCCTTCGCCCAACCGGTCACGTTCGACCAGGGGGCGGGGTTCGTCATCAAACATGCGCCGCCCGCGCCGATCAATGAAATCGCCCCGGAGCAGAAACCCGAGGGCGACAATGTCCTTTGGATTCCCGGCTATTGGAGCTGGGACAATGACAGCAATAATTTCCTGTGGGTCTCGGGCTGCTGGCGAGCGGTTCCTCCGGGCACCAGTTGGGTTCCGGGCTACTGGGCCGCCGTGAGGGGAGGCTACCAATGGGTGGCCGGGTTCTGGACCACCGCCGACACTCGGGAGATCGAGTACCTGCCGGCGCCTCCGGCCAGTCTGGACGAAGGTCCCCAAGGCCAAGCGCCGGCGGACAGCATCTGGATACCGGGCTGCTGGCTCCGCCAGGAAGCCCGCTACGCGTGGCGGCCTGGATTCTGGGAGCGGGCCAGGCCTAACTGGGTCTGGATGCCCGCGCACTACGTGTGTGCGCCCAGCGGATGCATCTTTGTCGATGGGTACTGGGACTACCCGCTGGACCGCTGCGGAGTGGCGTTTTTGCCTGTTTCTTGCCCCCAGAGCCTGTACGGCCAGGCGGGCTTTGAGTTCTGTCCGTCGATCTGCCTGGACCTGGGCGTTCTGATGGACAACCTGTTCTGCTGCCCGTCGCGGTGCTCGTACTACTTCGGCGACTACTACGGTTCGAGGTATTCGCGGGAAGGGTTCCACCCGTGGTATGAGGCGAGCAGCCGCCACGATTGGTACGATCCGGTTTTTGCCCACGAGCAATGGCAACATCGGGACGACCACAATTGGCTGGAGAACCAGCGTGTGGCGTACGAGAACCGCAGCAGGGACAAATCTCTGCGTCCGGCCCGGACGTACGACGCCTTGCAGGCCCAGACGGCCCGCCTGCCGGAGTCGGAGCGGAGCCACCTGCAGTTGGGCCGGCCGCTGAACGAAGTGGCCTCGGCCCGGGGCGCCCCGTTCAAGTTCAACACGCTGGATTCCGGGACTCGCGACGCGACGGCCAGCCGGTCCAGAGACCTGCACGCCTACAGGACCCAGAGATCGCAGTGGGAATCGCCCTCGGCGGCACTGAGCACGGGGTCGGATCATCACACGGCGGCGACGCCCAGAAGCTCCGATTTCGAGTCCCGCAGGATCAAGGCCGGCACCTCGCCCATCCGGGTGGCGGGATCGCCTCGCAAGGAAATGATGCCTCCGGAGCGGCCTGTGCATCCGAAGGTGGATATGAACGCAAAACCGAGGTCGCGGTAGGGCAGGGCGAAATGACGAATGTCGAATGACGAATACTGAACAAGGTTTTGGCGAAATCGTTAGTAACGCTTTGGCGACATTGAAATGACGGATTGGGGCGCCGCCCTCAGGCAAAAACGCCGTTTGAGGGTGGCGCCCACTGATGGGGGTCTCAGGGGCCACCAAGGAATTTCCGGAATTCATCTGTAAGACTCATTTCTCGCGCCTACCATACGTTATCAGTTATTGCCGCTCGCGTTAGCGGGCGCACTGCACTTATTGCACACAAAGGCTCACTAATAAGAAGGAGTTGACGATGGCAAGCGAAGCGAAGACCGATACCGAAGAACTGCGCGAAAAGCTCCCTGCGTTGAAGCAGGACTTTGCGGACGTGGCCAAGACGGCCAAGGAACGCGCGGTCGAAGGCACGACCCAGTGGGTCAAGGAACACCCGTTCTCGACGGTCGGCATCGGCGCGGGCGTGGGCTTTCTGCTGGGCCTGCTGGTCGGGCGCAAGGTAAGTTAGCCCGGACACTTCACCGCAGAGGACGCAAAGAACGCAAAGAGATAAGGGTTTCTTTCTCTGCGTTCCCTGCGATCTCTGCGGTGAATGTGTTTGGCCACAGGAGACGCTTGCATGGGCGAACCGGACGACGGGCTTCAAGGCGGCGTGATGGGGCATCTCCATCGCGTGGTGATCCACGCGCTAGGGGCCTTGCGCTGCTACATTACGCTGGTGGCGGCGGAGTGCGAACGTCGCGGGCGGCGTCTGCTGGCCGAGGCGATGTGGATGCTGGTGCTGGCGGGCATCGGCCTGGCGGGCGCGGTGCTGCTGGCCTCCGGTGTGGCGCAGTGGATCGAGAGCCGCATCGGCACGCCGGGGTCCGGAGCGATGATCGTCGGGATTGTGCTGATCGTGATCTTCCTGGCCTTCGTGCTGGCGCGATCGAATCGAAAGGAACGGGACTCAGGAGCAGCAATTCTCCGGTTCCCCAATCGACTGCGCGGCGGCCTCACCTTCATTCTGCGCGGCGGCCATCCCTGGCCGCCGCGTCCGGAGGTGTCAGCCAGGGATGGCCGCCACCCATTGTTGGGGGAATATCATGAGCAGCCCCCGCCCGCGCGTGAGCGAGTTGACGCCCGAAGAGCTTGAACTGCTCGCCCTGGAGCATGTCGAGAGCCTGTTCAGGGAACTCCGCGCCACCGGAAGGGATGTTCGCCGGCAGTGCAATCCAGCCAGGCTGATCAAGGGCCACCCCTGGATCGCCGCCGGGCTTGCGGCAGCGGCGGGGGCCATGCTGGCCCGATATCTGAAGCCCAGGCCCGCCGTCGATTCCCA
>CAZYDC010000380.1:0-5480 GCA_964646065.1 uncultured Planctomycetaceae bacterium
CTTCGGGGCGTACGAGCGGATGACCTGGGTCGGGAACGGCCAGAGCGTTTGCGGGCGGACCATTCCGGCGCGGATGCCCAGCTTTCGCGCCTGCGCGACGGCCCCGCCCACCAGTCGGGCGCTGGTGCCGTAGGCGACCACCAGGATCGCGGCATCGTCCATTTCGGTGGTCTCGAAGCGGACCTCGGCGTTCTCGATGGCGTGGTACTTTTCGACCAGGTGCAGGTTGTGCTCTTCGAGCAGCGCGGTCTTGGCGTAATAGGAATAGATTTTGTTTCGAGGCCTGCCGGCGGCGCCGGTCAGCGCCCAGGGCTTGGGCGGCGGCGCGGGGGCTTTTTCGGTCAGGACCAGGGGTTCCATCATCTGGCCGAGTTGTCCGTCGCCCAGGATCATGACGGGGATGCGGTACTTGTCGCCCAGGTCGAAGGCCAGCGTGGGCATGTCGTGCATTTCCTGCACGCTGTAGGGGGCCAGGACGATGGTTCGGTATCCGCCGTGCCCGCCGCCTCGCGTGGCCTGGAAGTAGTCGGCCTGCGAGGGGTCGATGCCGCCCAGCCCGGGCCCGGCCCGCTGAATGTTGACGATCAGGCCGGGCAACTCCGACCCGGCCATGTACGAGATGCCCTCTTGCTTGAGACTGATGCCGGGCGAGGACGAGGAGGTCATGGCCCGTTTTCCGGCGGCGGCGGAACCGAAGACCATGCTGATCGCGGCGATTTCGCTCTCGGCCTGGATGAACACACGGCCGTGCTCGGGCATGTGCAGGGCCATGTAGGCCGTCAGTTCGTTTTGAGGGGTGATCGGGTATCCGTAATAAGCGTCGCAACCGGCGCGGATCGCACCTTCCCCCAGGGCCTCGTTTCCGCCCATCAGGACGCGTTTGGCCATTAGTCCACCTCTTCGAACAGGTCGATCACGGCGTCGGGGCAGACGGTAACGCAGGTCTGGCAGCCGTTGCAGTCGCCGGGGCGCACGCAAAGCACGAAGGGCACGCCCTTGACGTTCAGGCGGTCGGTGGTCATCTCCAGCACGCGCCGGGGGCAGAAGTCCACGCACAGCCGACAACTCTTGCAGTAGTCCTCGTGAATGTGCAGCCTGAACTTTTTCTTCTTGCTGACCGTCATGTTTGTTCTCAATTGCCGGCTCTTACTTGTAGCATGGCCTTCCTGGCCATGAGTCCCATGGGCATCCTGCCCATGGTCTTTTGCTTCTTCTGTCCTATCTTTTCAAAACAACAGCAACTGCAACAGCGAAGACATGGGCAGGATGCCCATGCTACGTTAAGGCGCGATCCGCGTCGCACGCGTATTAAATCAGTAAAGGCTGGGCTTTTGCAAGCCCCGATACAGGTCCATCGCCGCCGCGATCAGTGCCGCCATCTCGGAATTCTTGACTACCAGATGTACCGGGGCGATGAACCCTATGGCCCGCTTGAGTTTGCGGACCAAGAGCGGCCCGTGGACCACTCCTCCGGTCAGGACGATGGCGTCCACCTTGCCCGCCAATGCGGCGGCCATGGCGCCGATCTGCTTGGCGATTCCGTAAATGAAGGCGTCGTAGACCCGGGCGAATTTCGCCTCGCCGGCGGCGGCCTTGTCCTCGATGATTCGGCAATCGTTGGTGCCCAGGTGGGCCAGCAGCCCGCCGTGCCGCGTGACGATCTTGTAGACCTGCTGGAGGGAAAGTTTCCGGTCCGTCGCCCAGTGGAAGAAGGTCAGCAGCGGCAGCGACCCGGTGCGTTCGGGCGTGAACGGCCCTTCGCCGTCCAGGCCGTTGTTGACGTCGATGACCCGGCCCTTGCGGTGGGCGCCGACGGAGATGCCGCCGCCCATGTGGGCGACGATCAGGTTGCACTTGCGGTAGTCTTTGCCCAGCTTGGCGGCCACCGTGCGGGCGGCGGCCTTTTGGCTCAGGGCGTGGAAGGTGCTCCGCCGCGGGATGTCGGGGTGTCCGCTGAGCCGCGCCTCGTCGGAAAGTTCGTCCACCACCGGCGGGTCGGCGATGTACGCCTTCTTTCCGCACGCCCCGGCCATCTCGGCGGCCAGGATGGCCCCAAGGTTGCACGCGTGCTGTCCGTACTTGCAACTCCGCAGGTCGTCGAGCATCCGCTCGTTGATTTCGTAGACGCCCGAGGGCACCGGGCGCAGTAGTCCGCCGCGGGCCATGAAAATATCGATCGACTCGACCGCGACGCCCCGCTGGGCCAGGGCTTCCGTCAGCGCGGCGCGGCGGAGGTCGTCCTGCGCGATGATCGTGGCGCACCGGGCCAGCTTGGCCGCGTCGTGCTTGACCTCGCTGTCGAAGCGGCAGCGGGTGCCGCGGAACAGGGCGATCTTGGTGGTGGTCGAACCGGGGTTGATGGCGAAGATCAAAGGGGCGGCGTTCATGCGTGAAGGTGCTCCCGCATCGCGTGCTGGTGGGTCATAATGGCCAGGGCCACCGAGTTGAGCTTGGTCTGGGCCGAGTCGGAGCGGCTGGCGACGACCAGGGGGATTTTGGCGCCCATGACCACCGAGGCCAGGGTCGGTTTGCACCACAGCAGCAGGGCCTTGTAGAGCACATTGCCCATGCCCAGGTCGTTCATGACAATAATGTCGGCCCGCCCGGCGACCTCGCTCTTGACGCCCTTGATCCGGGCGGCCTCGGGCGACAGGGCCACGTCCAGCGAGTAGGGGCCTTCGACGATGCAATCCTTGATCTGTCCGCTCTTGCACATCTTGGTGATGATATCCGCGTCCTCGAGGGACTCCACATTGGGGTCGGTGACTTCCTCGATGAACGACAGCAGCGCCACGCGGGGGCGGGCGTTGCCCAGCGCGTGCGCCAGGTCCACGGCGTTCAGAATGATCTGGACCTTCTTGGTGACGTCGGGCTGGATGTTCACGCCCGCGTCGGTGATGATCATGATGCGGTCCTCGCCCGGGATGTTGAACACGCCAAGCTGGCTGAGAACCCGGTCGGTGCGGAAACCCAACTCGCGGTCCAGCACGCCCTTAAGAAAAATCCGCGTGCTGACCTGGCCTTTGAAGAAGATGTCCGCATGTCCGCTCTTGATCAGTTGAAGCGACCGATGGACCGCCTCGGAAGGGTCGGCCACGTCGTGGATCTCGAAGCGGTTCAGGTCGATGCACAGTTCCCTGGCGATCAGCTCGATCTCGCTGCGCCGCCCGACCAGGATGCTGTCGATCAGCCCCAGTTGCTGGGCCATGTCCGCGGTTTCCAGGGCGGAGGGGCACTGGGCGCAGGCGACGGCCATGCGATATTTCTTCTGCGTGTTCCTGGCCAGCGCGAGCATCTCTTCGACCCGAGTAATCATTACAAACGCTTCTTCCTGAAGGCTGGGCGCGGCAACATCAATATAATTAATACTAATGAGGCGTCACAGATACGATCATAATCCATAATGCGCAAACCTTCAAGATGAAGTTTTGGGAAAACGGCTCTCTATCAAGGGGACCGCCACCCTCTTATGCAAAAGTGGGGACAGACCGCTATTTCGGCAGCACGAAATCCGTGTCTGTTCCCCAAGAAAATCTATTGTCCGCCTGGCGTCAGAAGTTTTCTGAAACAGGCGCATGATTCTGTCATGGCCGGTTCCGTCTCAATGAGGAGTACGGCCTGGTCGAGTAAGGTTTGACTGACGATAAAACGACGTTGAGTATCCATCTGCAAGAGGCCGGATTCTCGCAAATCCAGCAGGACATTGCTGACCATCACTCGGGAGGCGCCAACTAAGGCGCCCAAGTCTTCATGTGTGATATGCTGGTCAAGAGTAAGGCCCAAGTGCGTCGATTCGCCCTGTTCACAGGCCAACCGGGCCAGCAGACGGATGAGTCGATTGCGAACGTCGTACATGGCAATGTCCGCAAGCTGGTCAGACATCTGGGAAAGTTTTTCTCCGAGGGTCCGCGTGATTTTTGCAGAGATGACCGGCAGTCGGGTCGCCAGGGATTCAAAGCCTTCCTTCGTGCATACGCAGGCAGTCGTGCGTTCTACCGCTTGTGCGGAAAACGAGCGAACTCCTTCGCGAAAAAGCATTTCTTCTCCGAGAAGATCATGACTGCCCAAGAATCCCAGGATAACCTCTTTCCCCTCGCTGGAAACCTTAAACAGCTTCACCCGCCCCGCGGTTATCAGTAGGACCGTCGAGGCCGGGGCGCCCTCAAGAAAAAGAATTGCCCCTTTTTCGTAAGTCCGTTTGATTGTCAACTCCTCAAGGTGCTGCCGCTCCTGAGGCGATAGCTGTTCAAACACCCATAAATCAAACATACACGATAGCTTATGCATTCTCGTCTCTCTTTCCTGAAGGCTTTGCCGATCCGGCGGCTCCGTCTGCCTGCCACCGCCCCGTCATTATTGAGTTATGAAGGCTTTGGGTCTGTCAAGGATTATACAGACTTGGCAGAACGCAATGGGGATAGTAAGTGACAATGGAAATGCGGCCGTCTTGATACGGGACCGCCATGTGAGCGTCAACCTTTATGATCAGGAGAAATGAAATGGTGAGCATTCCGAAGCATGTTCAGGAGTTCTTGGCAGGCAAGATGGGGTGGGTGGCCACGGCCAGCAAGGCCGGTCTGCCGAACGTCACCCCCAAAGGCACTCTCAAGTTGCTGGATGAGGAGCACGTGGTCTTTGCGGACCTCTTTTCCTGCAAGACGCGGCAGAATCTTAAGGAGAATCCGCAGGCGGCCGTTACCGTTGTCGATCCGGCCACAGCCAAAGGCTATCAGATCAAGGGCAAGGCGGAATGCCTCACCGCCGGGCCACTGTTTGACGAGATGTCCAAGCAGCTCAAAGGTTCGCCCAACAAGTTGCCGCCACTGCAATATCTGGTCAAAATCGCCGTCGAGGCGGTGTACGATCAATCTGTCGGTCCTGATGCGGGCAAGCAGATTGCCTGAAACGTCGAGCGGAAGAACGTCGGCGCCATGCCGGCCCAGCCTGTGGTTTCGGGCGGGGCCGGCATGGTACGATGATATCTCTTTGTCCAGGAGTATCAATTACCATGAGCGCAGAAGTCTTGGGAATCAGCGGAAGCCCCATCCCCGACAGTAACACCGACCGCGCGGTTCGATGCGTGCTTGAAGCCACAGGCCTGACCACGGCCTTTGTCAAACTCAGCGATCTGCGGATCGAGCCTTGCCGCGGCTGCCTGGCCTGCAAGGACAGCAACCAGTGCGTGGTGCGGGACGACGGCCAGGCCTTGGCCGAGCAGTTCCGAGCAGCCAAGGCGTTTGTCCTGGGAGCTTACACTTCGTATTGCAGCCTTGACGCGCGGACGAAGGCGTTCATGGAACGAATGTACTGTCTCCGCCATCAGGCCGGATTGAACCGAGGCAAAGTCGGCGCGGCTGTCATTACTACCAGTTGTCCGCCGGATGTGCCGGGAATGCCCCCGGCCGCACAGACCGCCGAAACCCAACTTGCCATTTGGATGATGGAAGAGGGCATGAACAACCTCGGTTCGTTGGTCCTCG